>JALWON010000159.1 GCA_027083475.1 Sulfurimonas sp. | reverse complement strand
ACTTGTAGCACTACTTCCACTCTTGGCAGAATTTCCTGAAGCATTTTTGCTTTTGCTTGTGCCTTGCTTTTTTTTCTTTTGTGCACTTTTTTGTGCTTCGCTTTGTTGCTTGTTACTTTGGTTTTGTGGGAGCATTTTACTGACATCTTTTTGTGTTTTGAGATGCATTTTTCTTAAAAGATTGAGATTATACAGGGTATCTTGATCCTCTTTGAGTGCGAGTGCATAGATGTAGTACTCTTGCGCTTTTTTATACTTTTTGAGTTTGACCGCACTATTGCCAAGATTGTAAAAGATTTTTGCTTTGAGGTTTTTGTTGTGCGTTTTAATCTGTGAGTAGTAGCGAATGGCTTTTTTATAGGCTCCCATTTTATAGTAGGCATTCGCAATGTTATAGTAACTTTTGGTCGTTGCAGCGCTATGTGTAAACGCAGTAGCTGCGTCTTTATAATTTTTTGCATTGTAAGCTTGTTTTGCTTGAGTGAGATAGTAAAAGTCAAGAATTCCTGCTTTTGAAGCGTGTGGCAAGAGCAGGAGAGGAATGAAGATAAAAAGTTTTTGAGAAAATTTTGTCACTGCAAGAAAGAAAAAGAACAGTGCAAAGAGTAGGGGGAGGAAAAAGAGTTCTTTGTATGTTTTGACTTGGATACTCGCTTTTTTTGTTTGTTGCGTTTGTAAATCACGAGAGAGTTGTTTTATATCGTCAAGGGTTTGGAGTTGGTAATATTTTCCTTTTGTGGCATTGACTAAATCAACAAGCATAGGGTTTATTTTGGAGATGACGATGCTCTCTTTGTGGTTTTTGATGTATTTGCCCTCTTTTTTGAGTGCAGCACCGCGTTTGGTTGCCGTCGCTACAATAAAAGGGATGATACTACTTTTTTTTGCAATTTTGGCAAGGCTTGCAACATCATGTTCATCGCCTCCATCACTGAAGATAATCAGGTTTTTTTGTTGCATAGGCAGTTTTGCAATTGTTCTAAAAAGATTTTTAAGGTTTGTACTTTTTGTGAGTATATATTTTGGGTTGAGTGCATCGAGAGCCATTAAACTTATTGCATAATCAGTTGTAGGCGGGGAGATGAGCAGTGTTGATGAAGTAAATGCAAAGAGGGTAAATCTATCTTGAGGGTGTTCTTTGATAAGCTTTTTGATTGCCTCTTTTGCAAGAATGTATCTTGTTGGTTGCAGGTCATCTGCTTGCATAGAGTAGGAGGCATCCAGGGCAATAATATAATCATGTGCATTAAAATTTTCTTTGACATAGGCATTTTCATAGGCAGGTCTTGCAATGGCTAGAAACATAAAAAGCAGACTCAGGTAGAGGAGTTTGGTTTGCTTGTTTGGAGTTATATGTTTTTTATACATATAATAAATAGGAAAAAGTCCAAACAAAACCCAAGCATTGAGCAGTGTCATTTAGTCTCTCCTTTTTGCAAGAAGATAGAGGAGTAGTAAAATGCCAAAGGCTAAGGGGTAAGAAAAAAGCATCTGTTTGTTGAGATAGTTTTGTGAGCGAATGCTGCTTGGTTCAAGTCTGTTTAATTCCTTGTAAACAGCTTCTAATGTTGTTGCATTTTGCGCACCAAAAGCAGATGCTTGCGTATCTTTGGCGATACGTTGGAGGAGTTTGGCGTCATAATCACTCTTTTTTCCCAGCCCGATTGTATAAATTTTGACATGGAGCTTTTTCGCACGCTCTATTGCCTCTTTAATTTTTGTTGTACCACTGTTTTGGTAGCCATCTGTGATAAGAATAATGACTCTGTTGTGTGCTTTGGCTCGCTCTAGCATATCAAGTGAACGAGCCAGACCATCGCCAATAGCAGTAGAGTTTCCCGCCATACCAACTTCTAAAAAATCAAGCATATACTTTAGGGAGTGCATATCGTAGGTAATGGGCACAGGGCTAAAGGCATAGGAGCCAAAAACAACAACCCCTACATTGTCATCAAACCTTTGTGAGACAAATTTTTTCATGAGTGTCCGTAAAATGTCAAATTTTGCCTTTTGCATCGCTTCGGCACCGTAGCCACTCTCTTGCATGGAGCCACTTGTATCGAGTGCAAAGACGAGGTCTCTGCCTTTTCTCTGTTGGGAGCTTTTGGAATCATAGGAGATGGGTGAAGCAAGGGCTGTGACCAGTAAGGACACGATAAGAGAAGCAAGGAGCTTTTCTTTGTTAAAAAGTTCTGTTTTTTTGGCAAAGAGTTGAATATGAGGGAAGAGAATCGTTCGTATGCTCAGCGGGCATTTGTAGATACAGATGATGAGCAATAATAAGAGAAAAACAAAAGGGTGCTCAAACTCAAAGTGTTGCATCTTATTTCATTCCTGCCCACAACATCCGCATCCAAAGTCCTAGGGTACTTGTGTAGCCAACTTCACTAAAAACGAGATTATGATGTTTATCATAAATAAAAGTGCTTGGAAAAGCATGCACATTAAAGGCAGAAGCGAGTTGATTGTGTGGGTCATTGACAACAGCAAAAGTGTAGCCTTTTGTTGCCAAATATTTTCGCACCGTCGCATCATCTTTTGAATTCACGGCAATACTGAGCACTTCAAAATGGTGCGATAAAAACTCTATGTTGGATGCTTCAAGTTTGCAGGTAGGACACCATGTCGCCCAAAAGTGAATTAAAATAGGTTTGTTTTGGGAAATAATATAGGGTTTTGCTGTAATGAGTTGGACATGAGTGAGGGTGAGTGGAGTATTATTTAAACTTTGGCTTTTATATAAACTTAAAAGATTAGAAAAGAGTGTCATTGTAAGGAGGAAAAAGATTATCTCTTTTGTATAGTGTTTGATTTTTTGTTTCATAGGGATATTGTAACATTTTAGCAATAATAGTGGGTTTAGGTCAGAAAAAAATACTAACTTATAAATAATTAAAACAATCATGCTACAATGAAATAAAAAATTATCAGGGCATGTGGGTTATGAAGACAAGTGAATATACTATTTTAATTGTTGATGATGTTCAAAATAATGTTGTTATTATTCAGAAGATACTTTTAAGTGCAGGGTATAACATTGTAATTGCTGAAAATGGTAGAGATGCTTTAGAACTTGTAAGAGAGAAAAAAATCGATTTAATTTTACTTGATATTGAGATGCCAGATTTGAGTGGTATTGAGGTATGCCGATTTTTAAAAATAGACCCTAAAACAGCAGATATTCCTGTTATATTTTTGACAGCGAGTGATGATAGAGCCATGCTCTCACGTGCATATAAGGTGGGTGCAGCAGACTACATTCGAAAACCTTTTTTTAAAGATGAACTTTTAGCCAGAGTAAACAACAGTCTCTTGTTGCGTGACCATGAGATTAACCTTGAAAATAAAATCATAGAAAAAACAAAAGATATTGCAGATACACAGGTAGAACTGATGCATACCCTTGGTGGGATTGCAGAGGGGCACTCTCCAGAGACTTTTAAACATGTTAAACGTGTTACAGAATTTACCTATCTTTTAGGCACACTTGCAGGTTTAGAGAAAAAAGAGGCTTTAGTATTAAGAGATGCAGCCTCTTTACATGATGTAGGAAAACTGGGCATCCGTGACTCGATTTTACATAAGCAAGGCAAACTCACAAATGCTGAATATAAGATTATGAAAAAGCATGTTGATCATGGTGTGAAGATGTTAGAAAAGTCAAATTTACCACTTTTTAAAATTGCTAAGATTGTTGCAGGTGAGCATCATGAAAAGTATGATGGTACGGGTTATCCTTTAGGTCTAAAAGGGGAGCAAATACATATTTATGGACGCATTGTTGCTATAGCAGATGTTTTTGATGCCTTATCTTTTAAACGTGCCTATAAAGATAGCTGGACAACAAATGATGTTTTGAGTTACATGAAAGAGATGAGCGGGACACATTTTGATCCAAAGTTAATAGAGATATTTTTTGATAATATTGATGAGTTTTTAAAGATTTATGATATTCATAATCATAAAATAGAACTTGATAAAAAATTTAATCAGAAAAAAAGAAATAAAATTATGAATTGGTTGTTGCAAGAGCTCAGAGGATAGTAGACTCCTAGTGTAAGTTTTTAATTTTAAATCTCTTTTGATTAACCCTTATTGTAGTATAATCGTTTAATAGACTTTACGATAGGACTACTAAATGAAAAATTTGTTAAATAATCTTTTTGAACTTTCCAATAAAAAACTACACACTATTAACACAAAATATCATCGTTTTTTATACGATGAACTCTTAAAAAGTAACTCAAATTTTAGTGGCATATATGGTTCACGTGGGGTGGGTAAAACAACACTTCTTTTGCAAATCGCAATTGCTCTTGAACTGAAAAGTGATGAAATACTTTATATATCATGTGATCATCCACACTTAGCAGGTGTATCTCTTTTTGAATTTGTGAATGAATTTGTAAAGTATGGAGGCAAGTGCATACTTATAGATGAAGTACATGAAGCAAAGAATTTTGAACAAGAGTTAAAAAGTATCTATGATTTTTTAGATATTAAAGTCTTGTTTTCAGGATCAAGTGCTATTAAACTCACTAATCCTAGTTTTACTAGACGATACAGCATGTACCATTTACCAATATTATCATTTAAAGAATATCTGGAACTGAGTTTAGATAAAGAGTTTTCAAGTTTTACTTTAGTAAACATTTTAGAAAATCATGTAGATATTGCAAATGCGATTATCCAAGAGTTAGCTGGTGAAAAGGTTTTAAAACATTTTGAGGAGTATCTAAAAATAGGTGCATACCCATTTTACTTTGAAAACAGAGACAAATACACTCAAATGGTCTTAGATACAATGAACACAATACTTTATACTGATTTAGGCTCTATTTATAATATAACTGGAGATAAAATAAATATTTTACGAAAGCTATTAACAAGTATCTGTGTTTCAAATCCAATGGAATTAAGTATTGAAGCATTATCAAAAAAAGTAGGAGTTTCAAAAGTTACTTTATATAAATATATTGAACTACTACATAAGGCTGAACTCTTACGACATATCACATACGAAGGGAAACGGTTTAAATCTATGCAAAAGCCAGATAAATTGTATCTTGCAAATACAACACTTTTTTTATCTTTGTGTTTAGAATCAAAAATAGGCACTATACGAGAGAGTTTTTTTGCTTCTCAGGTAAGTGTTAAGAGTTCAATTTACTATGTAGATAAGGGTGATTTTTTAGTAGATGAAAAATATACTTTTGAAGTGGGTGGTAAAAATAAAGGGTTTGAACAGATGAAAGGTGTTGATAATTCATTTGTAGCAGCAGATGGTATAGAAGTTGGTTTTAAAAATAAACTGCCCTTATGGTTGTTCGGTTTTTTATACTAGAGCTGTTGTAGCACTAAAAAGTGCTACAAAAAGTTACTCTATCTCTGCATCAATAACGTCTTCGTCATCTTTCTTTTTCTTTGCATCTGCTTCAGCAGCTGCAGGGTCTTGCTCTTTTTTATACATCTCTTCAGCCATTTTATGTGCAGCTTCAGTAAGTGCTTTGACTTTCTCTTCGATTTGCTCTTTAGAAGCATTTTCCTCTTTAAGTGTCTCTTTTAAGTCTGAAATTGCTGCTTCTATTTTCGCTTTTTCAGCCGCTTCGAGTTTATCACCCATCTCAGTCATAGATTTTTCAGTTTGCACGATAAGTGCATCTGCTTGGTTACGTAAATCTACAAGTGCTTTTCTCTCTTCATCTGCCGCTTTGTTTTCTTCAGCATCTTGTACCATTCTGTTGATTTCTTCTTCACTTAATCCTGAAGAACCACTAATAGTAATTTTTTGCTCTTTTCCTGTTCCTTTATCTTGTGCAGATACTGTTAAGATACCATTTGCATCGATGTCAAAAGTAACTTCAATTTGTGGTACACCACGAGGTGCCGCAGGAATATCACTGAGTTCAAAAAGACCAAGTGATTTGTTATCTTTTGCAAACTCACGTTCCCCTTGTACAACAGAGATACTTACTGCTGGTTGGTTGTCTTCAGCTGTTGAGAA
>JALWON010000158.1 GCA_027083475.1 Sulfurimonas sp. | reverse complement strand
GGATTGGCTTTTTACCAAATTTTTCGAGTACATAGTTTGTACTGATGGCTATATCTTCTAAAGTGTCCATCAGCGTTCCGTCTAAATCAAAAATTATAGTGCTCTTTTTCATAATGCCATCCTCACGGCTTCTTTTGCATGGATAATAGTTGTATCATACACTTTTATATCTAAATCATTTTGTTTTATAAGCATACCAATCTCGGTACACCCTAAAATCACCCCTTCTATATTTTGTGTATCGTTTATGATTTTCTTAAAAGCTTTTTTTGAGCTATCTTTAACACTTCCTAGGCAAAGCTCATTATAGATGACCTTGTGAACTGTCTCCATATCCTCTTGGTTTGGTACAACCACCTCTATATCAAAATCTTCCAAAACTCGCTTATAAAAATCCTCTTGCATAGTAAATTTTGTGCCAAGAAGCAAGACTTTAGTATTGCCATCTTTTACAATCTCCCTAGCAGTAGCCTCTGCAATATGCAAAAAAGGCACATCTACATGTGGAGATATTTTAGGCAGGAGTTTATGCATAGTATTTGTGCAAATCACTATAAAATCAGCACCACCATTTTGCAAATCCTGACAAGCTTTGATGAGTATCTGTGTTGCCTCATCCCATTTGCCACAGTGTTGCAACTTCTCTATCTCTTCAAAATTTACTGTAACCATCACTGATTTTGCACTATTTTGTGAGCCTAAGAGTTCATTTGTATATCTATTTATAATTTTATAATAGGTGGCACTACTCTCCCAGCTCATGCCACCTAACAATCCTATGGTTTTCATCGCACTTTCTGCTATATCTTTTCTCCGCTAATCTCTGTCTCTTTGTACTCTTTATTCATCAAACTCATCGCTTTTTGTTTGATGCCTTTTATCGTGAACCCAAACTTTTTAAATAGTTCATCTGCTGGCGCACTTGCTCCAAAGCTGCTCATTCCAAGCACCTCATCAGCAAATCTATACCACTCTTGTCCACTAGCGGCTTCTACTGCTAAAACTTTTGTATTTGGGTATATAACTTTATCCAAGTAGCTCTTTTCCTGCTCTACAAAAAGATCAAAACAAGGCACACTCACTACATTTGCATTAACTCCAGCAAGCTCAAGATGACAAGCAGCTTTCAGAGAAGGCATAAGTTCGCTTCCGCTAGCTACTATAGTTAGAGTAGCATTTTCTCTTTTTTTGACTAAATACCCCCCGTTTGCCACTTCTCCAAACTCAACTTTTCCAGCTTTTAGGGTTTGAAGTTTTTGACGAGACAAAACAAAAGCCGAAGGGGAGTTTTTCATAGATAGCGCTTTTTTCCAACATGCCACATTTTCACTAGCATCTGCAGGTCTAAAAACATAAAAGTTTGGCATAGCTCTAAATTGACTCAACTGCTCTATCGGTTGGTGCGTTGGTCCATCTTCTCCAACAC
>JALWON010000157.1 GCA_027083475.1 Sulfurimonas sp. | reverse complement strand
TACAAGCTAATCCAAAGACTAAATATTTTTATGATTTATTTGGTGGTGGCGGTGCTATTAGTTTTGAAGCACTAAAAAGAAAAAAGATTAAAAAAGTTGTTTACAATGAGTTAAACACTGGGATAGCCGAATTGCTTAAGAAGATACAAAAGGAAGGCGTAACCAAAGAGTTTTACAAATGGGTAGATAGAGATACTTTCAATAAACATAAAAACGACAATACATGGTTTGGCGGACTTTGTGCGGTTGTTTGGAGTTTTGGAAACAACCAAAAAAGTTATTTGTTTGGTAGAGACATCGAAGATCCTAAACGGTTATTACACGAAATAGTAGTAAATCAATGCGAAAAATCAAGACAGGCTTTTAATGCTTTTTATAAAAAAGAAGTGATAGATAAAAGTTACATGGGTAAAGATAGAATAACTATTATAGCAATGCTTAAAAAACAAGTTGGAAGAATAGACCTCCAACAGCTCCAACAGCTCAAACAGCTCCAACAGCTCAAACAGCTCCAAATACAAAACAAATCTTATGATGAGGTTGTCATAAACACTCCAATAGATGAAACAATTATCTATCTTGACCCACCATACGAAAATACAACCAAGTATCAAAAAAACATAAATCACAAAGAACTAATGAACTACATCAAACAAAGCCCATACAAAATCTATGTGAGTAGTTATGAATTTGATTTACCATGTATAGCGGAGTTTAAACATCGTTGCATTTTATCGGCAACAGCAAACAACGAAGTGGTAGAGAAACTGTTTTGCAATAAAGAACATAATAAAAGGAGCTTATTTTGAGCCAATCCAAAAAAGCTTCGCATGTAGAGGCACTAACAAACCAAATCATAGGAATTTTAGTCGGCTGGGTTATTGTAGCTTATGTCTTAATGCCACTTGGCAAGATATTTACACCTGAAGAGGTAGCGACAATATCTACAGTCATATTTTTTTGCACGAGCTACACGAGAGCTTATATCATAAGGAGAATTTTTAATGAAAATGACAAATGATAATTTCCAAAATAGGAAAAAATACAACATTCCAAAGGCTCAGTTGGTTCTAACTGACATACCTTACAACATAGGAATAAATGCTTATGGTAGCAATCCTATAGGCAGAGTTCACTAAAAAAAGATAATTTTGCAAATAGGAATTAAGAAAGCAAAAGATTTACAATGAGTGTAGGCATATATAATACAATAAATTCAGAAGCAGTAGCCAAGATGTTTGATGCCTCTATACGCAGCGTGCAGAACCCAAACAACAGATGCCACAAATACTACTTGGGTAATGGTCTATTTGTCCGCAGTGAAATAGAAGAGCTTAAATATCAAGACGAGGCGGAAGAGTGGTTTAAGGCGGAGATAGGACTTTTCATAGAGTATCTTAATAAAGTCGAACATATAAGCTATTCA
>JALWON010000156.1 GCA_027083475.1 Sulfurimonas sp. | reverse complement strand
ATTCATCACCGAATTTCTATGTGCATTCATCGCACCAATGTTTGTGTTAATTCTAAAACCCATAATAAATCCTTTTCGGGTTAGAGCCTTTCGCTCTAAATTAAAGTTTGTATCTTGGCTTCCTTGCCTCGATATAAAAGTAATATCGGTAAGAGAAAAAATAACTTTAATAAATTAGGCAATTTTTTCATTTAACATTTTTTTGCTACACTTCCAAAACTAAAACAATTTTACTATACTATCATATAGGAATACTATTTGAATTTAATTATCGTTGAGTCACCGGCAAAAGCAAAAACAATTAAAAACTTTTTAGGCAAAGGCTATGAGGTTATTGCCTCAAAAGGGCACATCCGTGATTTACCAAAATCTCGTTTTGGTATTAAACTAGATGAAGAGACACATCATCTCATCCCAACCTACTCTGTCGCCAAAGAGAATGCCCCTACGGTCAAAGAGATAAAAGCCCTTGCAAAAAAAGCAGATACTATCTATATCGCGACCGATGAGGACCGCGAAGGAGAAGCTATAGGGTGGCATATTGCCCATGCGATGAAAAAAGACCCTCTTGAGTTACCGCGCATCGTTTTTCATGAGATTACAAAAACAGCCATTAAACATGCTCTTGAATCCGCTCGTAAACTCGACATGAACATGGTAAACGCACAGCAAGCACGCCGAATACTCGACCGTGTTGTGGGGTACAAACTCTCACCTCTTTTAGCATCAAAAATCCAAAAGGGGCTCTCAGGCGGGCGAGTGCAAAGCTCTACACTTAAACTCGTGGTCGATCGTGAGCGCGAGATTCAAGCCTTTGTTCCTGTGGAGTACTGGAGCATTGATACTGTGTTTCAAACAAACATTGATGCCAATCTTATTGCCCACAAGGGTCAAAAAATAGAGAAGATGTCCATAGCGAATGAAACGCAGGCCAAAGATATAACAGCAAGTGTCAAAGCAGACAGTTTCACGATTACAAAAATTGAGACAAAAGAGAGAAGAAGTAAAACACCACCCCCTTTCATGACCTCTACACTCCAACAAACCGCTTCTTCCAAACTAGGATTTACCCCAAAAAAAACAATGATGGTCGCTCAAGCACTCTATGAGGGTGTCAAAACTCCTGATGGGACATCAGGTGTCATTACCTATATGAGAACAGATTCACTCAACCTTGCACAAGAAGCAGTAGGTGCTGTCCGTGGTATTATAGAGAGTCGTTTTGGAGCAAAGTATCTTCCAAAAGAGGCAAAAGTATATACAAAAAAATCAAAAGGTGCGCAAGAAGCACACGAGGCTATCCGCCCTACTATGTTGCAGTTCACCCCCGAAGTGGCACAAAGCTTTTTAAAAGCCGACGAGATTAAACTCTATCGCCTTATTTACGAACGTTTTATGGCCTGTCAAATGGAAGACGCGAAGTTTGAACAACAAAGCATCATCTTTAGTGGCAATGAAAATGAGTACCGTGCAAGTGGTCGTAAACTTATTTTTGATGGTTTTTATGCTGTTACAGGAGCAGAAGACAAAGACAAACTCCTCCCAACACTCAAAAAAGGCGACAAAGCAGAGCTTCAAAGTGTCAAACCAGAGCAACACTTTACCGAGCCCCCTGCTCGTTACTCTGAAGCAAGTCTCATTAAAAAACTTGAAGCCGAAGGTGTCGGTCGCCCTTCAACCTACGCCCCTACTGTTGCAACACTCTCCCAACGAACTTATGTTACCATAGAGAAAAAACAAATCATTCCAACAGAGATGGCGTTTACTGTGACTAAAATTCTTGAAGAACACTTTGCAAACATTGTCGATATTTCCTTTACTGCAAACATGGAAGAAAAACTCGATGAAGTGAGCGAAGGCAAAGTAGATTGGCAAAAGCTTTTAGCGGATTTCTACACCCCTTTTATGCAACAAATCGAAGCAGGAAAAGAGAAGATTGTCAGTCTCAAGCTCGCTAAACCACTTGGAAGAACATGTCCAAAATGTGGGGAGCATGAACTCCTGCTACGCAGTGGGCGTTTTGGAAACTTTATCGCATGTAGTGGATTTCCTAAATGTAAATACACCGAACAATGCGATGCTGAGGGCAACAAGATAGAAGAGAAAAAAGAGCTCAGTGAAGAGAAATGTGACAAATGTGGCAGTGATATGGTTGTCAAGAATGGTCGTAATGGACAATTTTTAGCATGTTCAAACTATCCTGATTGTAAAAATACAAAAAGCATTAATGTCCAAGAGAAAACTTCTCAAACACCTTGTCCTGATTGTGGAGGCACAATAAGCCTGAAAAACTCCCGTCGTGGTCCTTTTTGGGGTTGTAACAACTACCCTGATTGTAAGTTTATCTCAAAATTTGAACCTACCACTATAAAATGTAAAGAGAAAGGCTGTAAAGGTGTTTTGGCTCCTCGAACATACAGAAATAAAGAAGTTTACGAGTGCGTAAAATGTAAGGCACGTACACCTCGTGAAGAAGAAAAAGAAAATAAATAGGATATAATCTTTTACACAAAGGAGTCAAATTATGAATGAAACAATGATAAACAATCTCCAAATATTGCAGAAAAAGTATACTCAAATTGGTTTTTTACTCATTGGTGTTTTTGGTTCTTATGCTCGAGGAGATGCAACAAAACAGAGTGATTTAGATATTTTATATGATATTGATAAAAAATTCATTACAACTTTTACAGGATGGAATGCAATTACTCAACTTGAAGAGATTAAAAATGATATTCAAAAAAAACTGCATATCCCTAAAGTAGATTTAGCTTCTGCTGACAATAATAGTCAAGTTTTTCAAGACATGATAAAAAAAGAACTCATATATGTCTAAACAATCAGACAAAGAAAAGCTCAAGTTTATTCTTGAAAAAATAGAAGATTTATTGAGTTATAAAGATGAGTTTAAAAGCATTGAAGCGCTTTTAAATAGTAAAATTGGTTTTGATGCAAGCAATATGTGCATTATGCAAATAGGAGAAACACTCAATAAATTAACACCGCAACTGCAAGAAAAATATACAAACCTTCCTATTAAAGAGAGTTATCTCACTCGTAACTATATAGCACATGATTATGAAGGTGTGAATAAACTTATTATTGAAATGATCATCCGAGAACAATTACCAAAATTGAGTCATGATATTCATACAATTTTAAAAGAGCTCGTATGAAAATAGGAATACTCTCTGACACCCACACAAAAGTAAAACTTGCTCAAGAGAGTCTAGCTGTACTCCTTGAAAAAGGGGCAGAATTCATTGTCCATGCAGGAGATATTTGCGAAGTAGAGACCCTTGAACTTTTAAAAAACTGTGGAGCACACTATGTCTGTGTTTATGGGAACAATGATGCCCATCTCGTGCAGTACCACAACGATTATCATCTTGTCAAAGAGCCTCACTACTTCAAACTTGCCAACACAAGTTTCAAGTTAATGCACCTCCCTTTTTACATGACACCCGATACAGAAATCGTGATTTTTGGGCATACTCATACCTTTGAATCTCGTTTTGTCAATGGAACCCTCTTTCTCAACCCTGGTGAGAGTTGTGCAAGAAACAAACCAATCTCAGAGTGTGCTTTACTTGAAGTCACAGAAACATCACTTTTTGTAACACACTTGAGTAAAAATAAAAATGAAACTGTTTTCTCAGAAAAACACTTTGCATACACAAGGAAAAAATAGTGAATCAAGAGATATTTTTATGTGCCATCTGTAACATCAACAGTGGAACTTGCTTAGAAGATTGTAAATTTTGTTCGCAAAGTGTTCGCTACAAGGCAGACATTGAGCGCTACAAACAAAAAGAGATAACTCTCATTGAGCAAGAGGCTATCAGTGCTCGTGATAATGGAGCTTTAGGTTTTTGTTTAGTCACAGCCGATAAAGGTTTAAATGACAAAACACTCAAATTTGTTTGTGATGTTGCCAAGGCTGTAACAAAAGTAGCTCCAGAGCTGCGTTTAATCGCCTGCAATGGTACAGCTACACTCGAACAACTCCTCACACTCAAAAGTGCTGGCATCAAGGCATATAACCATAATCTTGAGACCAGTGAGCAGTTTTACAAAGAGATTTGTACAACACACCCATGGAGTGAACGCTATGAAACCTGCCAAAATGTGAACAAAGCAGGACTCACACTCATTACAGGCGGTATCTTTGGCTTAGGTGAAACGCAAGCCGATCGAATCAGTATGCTGGAGTCTTTAGCCTCTTTAAACCCTACCTCTGTGCCTATCAACTTTTACCATCATAATGTCGCACTTGAGTTAGAACCAAACTCCTTAACAGTCGATGAAGCACTCGCCCTTATAAAACTCACACGAGAGAGTATTCCAAATGCACAACGCATTATGGTAGCAGGTGGACGTGAACTTATGTTTGGAGCACGTCAAAACGAAATTTTTGATGCGGGTGCAAACTCTATTGTCATAGGCAACTACCTCACAACACCAGGAAGAGCAATGCATAAAGATTTAGAGATGCTCAAATCCCTCAATCTCCAAGTGGCAAAAAAAGTCTAAAAGCAAAATCATATGACTGATACCATTACACTCATTCTCACCCTTTCAGTCATTATTATCTTTTCACCCTTTCTTGCCAAATACTTAAAACTCCCTACAACTCCCATAGAAATTATCTTAGGTTCTCTCTTTGGCTATATTGGGTTTTTACATGAGGAACACCTTTTTGACATTGTGGCTGAGTTTGGATTTTTGTATCTTATGTTTATTGCAGGAACAGAGATTAACCTCAAAAATGTACTCAAAACTCCTACACACCTCATCAAAAAAGTCCTACTCTATCTGCTGATTTTATACACCCTTTCCATCCTCTTTTCTCTGTATATCAACTTAGGCAATATTTTCATGGTACTTTTACCGCTTATTTCCATAGGTTTAGTCGCTTCACTCATCAAAGAGTATGGCAAAACTCCATGGCTAGAACTCTCTATGACAGCGGGTGGTATTGGGGAAGTCATCAGTATTGTTATCTTAACTTTAACATCAGCAGCCCTCAGAGACGGCTTTGGTTTGCATCTTTTTCAAACGATGATGGCACTCATTGCTTTCATTCTTTTTATGTTTATCATCTTTAAAATAGCAGGCTTACTTTTTTGGTGGTTTCCTAAAATCTCCACAGCCCTCATGCCCCATGAAGATAACAAAGAGCAAGATATACGCCTCTCTATGGGGATTTTCACCTTACTTATTGCTGCCATGCTGTTTTTAAAACTCGAACTTGCCTTTGGTGCGTTTTTGGCAGGTATTTTTATCCCTACATTTTTTGACCATAAGCATGAACTTCCTGAAAAACTTGCTTCTTTTGGATTTGGATTTTTAATTCCACTCTTTTTTATCCATATTGGAACTGCCTTTCACATTGAACAGCTCTTTACACAAGGTCTTATCATCAAAGCTTTAGAAATTGCTCTATTTATGATAGCAATGCGAGTTTTTGCTGCACTTGTTTTTATAAGAGAGTTGCAAACTATAGATGCTGTGCTCATGGGGCTTTCACACTCTATGCCGCTCACCTTGCTTATTGCGATGGCAACCCTTGCGTTTAGTGCAAAGTCCATCGATGAACTCCACTACTATGCTTTTATTTTAGCGGCACTGTTTCAGGTAATTAGTGTTATGATTATTATTAAACTTATCAACAATCATAAAGGAGTCTCATGAGTCGTTCTGTACTGTTACAACTTGCTCGTGATTCCATTCAAGAAGTCTTTGAAGCACAAAGAACTATAGACACAAATTCCCTGCTTCAAGCACACCCACTCCTTCAAGAAAACATACCCATTACCCTGAATATATTTATACAAAAAGAGCTCAAGTCATCTTACAGCATCCACAAAAAGGTAGATTCACTTCTAAACAACATTATCATTGGTGCAAAAAAAGCCGCCTTTGAAAATGGCGATATTCTCACAACCTCAGAATACCTCCACTCTGAAATAGAACTCATTTTAGAGACTCCTGATGGGACAATAAGTCAAAGAGATGAGGCGATTATTGTTTAGATATTGATACTGATTTTATTAGTTGTATAAT
>JALWON010000155.1 GCA_027083475.1 Sulfurimonas sp. | reverse complement strand
CTTTAGCATGTGACATCAGCATCTCATAGTAGTGTTTTTGCAGATTCTCTCTGTCACTCATGGTCGGCAGTCCAGCCATCTCGCGGATTTTTGTATTTAAAAACATATCTTTATCACTGCGTTTAGGAACATTTTTATCATCAAAATCTATGATGATAACCCCGTCAAAATGGACACTTCTCGTCTCAAGCACTCCCATTACCGTCACTTTTCCACCCCGGACATCATCAAGTGTGCGACTAGAGAGTCGTTGCATAAAGATGTTCAACAGTGATTTGACACCCATCTCACGCATAAAAGGGAGTAACTTTTCAAATTTAAAAAGTTCCTCTTCATAGATTTTTATCTCTTGTTTTGAGCCAAAGAACTCTGTGAGTTCACCCATAAACGCGGTGAAATCTACTTCGGAAGCTTTTTTATAGTAGATGGAGTGGAGTTTCAAATAAATTGCATCTCCTACCCTGTCGAGTCGTGCTTCATTCTCTTTGGAGTCTTGGTCTATCGCTTTAAGCGTTGCGTTTAGCTGTGTGTAAAGCTTTGTTGTATTGTATGGCTCACCCATAGCAAAGTTTAGGTTTGCTTTGTCATCAAAAGTGCGTATCATCTCTGCCTGTTGCTCATTTGGCAGTATGACGGCAATGTTTTCTGCGCGATGTCCCTTTGCTACAAACTCATAAATCTTTTGTTTGATAAAGGCTACCTGTAAAAGTGGCTCGCTAAAACTCTGACAAGTGATTTGTGAGTGTTTTTTGCGTTTGCTTTTACTTAAAATAGTTCGCTCATTGAGTGAGAGTTCATACTCATAACCACTCTCAAGCTCAAAGCCAAGTTCTTGTAATTTACTCTGCATCTTTGCATTAAACGCAGTTGTACTGAGTCTGAGTCTTATCTCGCTAAACGCAGTCGCTTGTTCTAAAAGTTCGAGTTCAAAATTTGTCAGGTATCCATCAAGTGAGATGATAATATTTTTATGTTGTTTTGCGTAAGCTGTGTTAAAAGTGTAGCGTTTGGGTAAAAATATGCGGTCGAGGAGTTTTCGCTCATCACAAAGCTTCTCATAACGCCTGTACAACTCTTGTAAGATGGTAATGTGCTCTTCATACTCCGCATAGACATCTGCTGCGTTTAGCATAGAGATGTCGTAGAGTTCAGCACTGAGCTCTTCAAAAAATTTAAATATATAAGAGCTGTTTTTTGTAAAAGTGAAGAAGTTCCTCTCTATTTGCAGCTTTGCGAACTCTTTAAAGCCTGAAGCTTCCAAAAGTAGCAGTGTTCTGCTGTCATCATCAAGATATTTGTAGCCCTCAACTATGCACAGTTTGGCTATAAAGTCACTCATGGTGATGTAGTGGGGTAAAAAAAGTGTCTCGGAGTCTGTAAAGAGCTGCTCGTGGCGAATTGCACGAGCAGAGGGGAGGACTATGGTTGTATCATCCATAATCT
>JALWON010000154.1 GCA_027083475.1 Sulfurimonas sp. | reverse complement strand
GTTATGTATTCAAAAATAAGTAGACTTTGGCAACTTACCCATCTGTCACAGTTATCTCAGCAAATCCACACTTTTTCTTCATCCTCAAGGCCTTCATCTTCTGTGAAGTAAATTTGTCAGCAGTACAAACAATAGAGTGAGTGATTGTGGGCTTTAAGGCATTTCAGACAATACCATCTTTCGTCCTCCACGTACTCATTCTCTAAATGAATTTTCTTCAGGACCACTTTCTTCAGTTGCTTGAGAACTCTTGAAGTCTTTTGAATTTTGTTCATTGATATTGGTCAAATTCTGTTTGAGCAGAATTCTGGAATGTCTTTATCAGAATGATCCTCGTCACCCTCCATATTTAATTTATTTTCCATTTGGTTCAAACTCTTTATATCCATTTCAAACAAATTTCTTCAGCTTTGACTTTACTGATGCTTTTAGGAGTGGGTTTTTGTGCCTCTTTAGGGCCTTCTTCAGGGTATTTATTTTCAGTGGAGGTCACCTTCATTTCCTGAGATGGCTTGTCTTTTTCCTTATTTCTTTTAGTTGAGGCCTCTTCTTTAGTAGACATTGTATGTGATTGAGCTGAACTCGCTTCGTTGTTTCCTGCCAACTCCTCACTATTTGAGGGTGTTACTGTAATATTAGCACTTTTAGCCGTCTGAAGAATCTGAGAATTCATCTTTGTAGAAAATTTCATTAAATTTTCCTCGTGCAAGTATGAATCTGAGCCTGAGCTCATGGCCTTGCTCAAAATTTTCTTTTTAGAGAGAGCCAAAGCTTCTCGGTTTAGTGAGGAGCCTTGCTTACTATCATTTTTGGTATTCTTTAATGAATCACCACTATCTAAGGTTTCATTGGCCGGTTTGAACTGACAAGTCTTATCCTGCATTGTGTCACTAGCAGCTCTTGTTTTAACATTATTTATTATAACCTCAGGAGAGTTAGTGCTTGCTCCAGCTTCCTTGAGTTGCCTGGTCTTCGGCCTATGGTCTATTTTATGAAGTGGTTGTTCCCTTTTCTCCATCTTGTGAAGTTCAGCTTCAATGGGGGCTTTATCTCCACTAAAGTATTGCAGATTAATATTTATCCAAAAGAACTAGGTAAAAGCTGGATGGACAAGTTAGAAAAGTGACCAACTAAATTTTTTTGGCACTAATAGAGATGAGCTAAACCTTTGAAGTATAAAATGGGCTTACTTTGAGAGTTTGGACTCTTTCAGTGGAAGTAGAACTGGCTTTGCCTCTACTTGGATACTATTGATGTCTTTATTCTCGCTCTAGATTGAAGAATAGTTAAAGAATGCTTCGACAAAACTTTTGAGATATTTTATAGGTTTAGAGATGGGTTAGGAAGCCCAAACTGAGTATAGGACTTACCATTGCTATCTATTTGCTATATTTTCTTTTTGATTTATAGATAATTTTATGAAATGTTTTAGTTATTGAGGATTAACT
>JALWON010000153.1 GCA_027083475.1 Sulfurimonas sp. | reverse complement strand
GTGATAGGTGCCTTTTTCTGGCAAAAAGGAAGACCAAATATTCTGTTTTATAAAAATCGCTTAGAGAAGTATCGTATTGTTTTAGATAAAAGTTATGATAAATATATAGAGACAGAGTAATGCAGAAAATTTGGAGAGTGAATCGAAGCTTTTTGCTTCTTATGGTGCTTATTCCCTTGATGACACTTGTCTCTTTATGGTTGTATATGCAGTTTATGCAAACAAATGAGTACATATTTAAAGAGCTTAAAAATAATCTCATTGAGAGAAGGATAGCACTTTTTAAAAACTATGCAGCGTATGTTGCAACACATTATTCTCAAGATTATCAAAAAAATATACGTTCTTCTCAGAAATTTGCTCAAAAAAGAGAAAAAGAGCTTGCTGTACTCAAAGATGATGAGATGCAATACCTCTACCTTCTTTATAAAGATAAAGATGGAAAATGGCGTTATTTACTTGATACGACACAAGACCCCGAAGAAAAATCTTTTTGTGAGCAAAAATTTGATGCACAATCCAATATCTGGGATGAAGCACAAAAAACACACAAGCCACAAGTAGCACAGCAAAAAAGCTTAGAAACATTATGGGTCTCTGTGGCATATCCACTTGTTATAGATGGTGAGGTTGTTGCTGTTTTAGGGGCTGATTTTACACAAAATGTTTATGATAGTGTAAAAGAGAGACTCAAACCGATGGAGCAAATGTTCTCTTATGTTGCACTTTTGATGGTTATTATGCTTGCTTTAGCCTATGTGCTTATTTATATGTATTATAAAACACGCAAAAAATCATTTGTAGATCCTTTAACACAGGTATATAATCGTCAGTATTTACAAGAATTTTTGAGGCATACTTCTTTAGAAAACTACTATTTAATGATGGTAGATTTGGACAATTTCAAACTTATTAACGACCATTATGGACATGATGCTGGTGATGTCGTACTTGTGAAAACGATTCAAGAGATGAAACAATATATTCGCCAAAATGATTTGATTATTCGCTTTGGAGGGGAAGAGTTCTTATTTTTGATGCATAAAAAAGAGATACAGGATGTCAAAAAAGTAGCCAATCGTTTACGACAAAAAGTAGAACAACTTCAGATAGAGACACAGAACAATACACTCCAAATTACAATCTCTATAGGTATCAATCCTACACCATATAGTTTTAAAAATATTGATGATGCTGTGAAAGTAGCTGATGAGCAACTCTATAAAGCAAAATCTTTTGGTCGCAATCGGGTTGAGGTGTACGATGGTGATACACAAGAAAAACCACAAACTTCAAAACGTATCTCCGATATACAAGAAGCCATAGATGCTAATCGTGTAAAGTGTGCATTTCAACCAATTTATGCACATAAGGGCAATGCAGTGCTCAAATATGAAATGCTTTTGCGTTTACTTGACAGAGACAATAATATTGTGCCACCTGATGCTT
>JALWON010000152.1 GCA_027083475.1 Sulfurimonas sp. | reverse complement strand
TGGTTTCCGTTGGATTGAAGCACTCAAAGATGAGAGTAAATTTGAGTTATCATTTAACTTGTCTCCAACTTGGTCTGAAACAAACTGGTACTGTGACTATGTACTTCCTGTTGGACTTGCTGGTGAGAGAAATGACCAACAATCAACACCATCTAAACCTGAACAACGTATTGAGTTCCGTCAAGCAGTTCTTCGTGTTGCAGCGGAAAAATCTGGTTGGAAACCAAAAGACCCAACTCGTGCAACACTTGAAGCACATACAAAATTTGGTCTTGGTGAAGTTTGGGAAGAATCTGAATTTTGGCCAAATCTTATCTTCCACCATGTTGATCCAGATGGAAAACTTGGTATTAAAGATTATTGGGCAAGTAAAA
This sequence comes from Sulfurimonas sp., assembly GCA_027083475.1. Taxonomy (GTDB): domain Bacteria; phylum Campylobacterota; class Campylobacteria; order Campylobacterales; family Sulfurimonadaceae; genus Sulfurimonas. The sequence goes on along the minus strand of JALWON010000152.1, from coordinate 5,756 downwards.
AAGACCCATCTCGTTGTGTTACTGTACCTGAATATTTTGATGCTGCATTAAGTCTTTTACCAAGATTGAAAGAGACAGCTACAGAGATGTATAAAGGTGAGGAGTATCCAGTATATTCTTACATCAGAGATCATGGTGCATGGACTGAAAAAACAAATGTATATAAACCACAAGAAGAAGAGCTTGCATTTGATGGTACTTACTATACAGCACATGGTCATAAACACCATAAAGATGAGGTTCGTAAAGATGAATTTGGTGCATTATGGGTAAAAGATGGTGCATTAGAAAAATCTATTGGTGTAGATATTGATGGAGAACTTCATGAAGGATTCCATACTTTAAGTAAAAAACTTGAGTTCTTCTCTGAGTGGCTTGCTGATGAGTGGAAATGGCCAGAGTATGCGATTCCTGTTTATCCAAGAAATGATGCTGAGAGTGAAAAAATGGTACATCTTGTAACACAGGTACACCATAAACATATGAAAGCAGATAATGAGTTTGCACTCAATACTATTTATCGTTTACCATATAACATTCACACGCGTTCTGTGAACTCTAAACACCTTATGGAGATTTCTCAAAACCATAATCCTGTGTGGATTTACACAAAAGATGCTGAAAAACTTGGCATTAAGCGTGGTGATGCGATTAAAGTACAAATTGTTGATACACTTTCTGGTATTGAAAGTGGTTATTTTGTTGGAATGGCAGTCCCTACTGAAGCGACTCGTCCAGGTGTTCTTGCGTGTTCACACCATGCTGGTCGTTGGAAACTCAAAGACTCTGTGAAAATTCCAGGATTTGAACATCAACTTGGTATTATGAGTCTTGGTTCTCCAAAAGTTACTATGACTGATGATGGAAAAGTTGGAACAATGACAACTACTGAAGGGATTCATCCTCATGAAGCATGGCAGTTTAAAGAGTACAATAGAGATTTAGATAATATTTGGTGGGATGGACTCTCAGGTGCATGGCAAAATGCTGTAGCTCCTTGTCATCCAGATCCAATTGCGGGTAACCACGGTTGGCATCAAAAAGTTGTGATTACAAAAGCAGGAGCTGATGAAAAAATTGGTGATATTTCTGTGAATTATGAAAACAACTTTAAAGTCTATCAGGCTTGGAGAGATCAATTGACTCGTCCACTTGAGCCAGGTGATAAATGGCGTCGTCCATATCACATTAAACGTCCGGTAAAACCAAGTCAAAAAGCTTATCAAGTTGAGATTAAAGACGTTTAATTTTTAAATTAAAGCCCACTTCAAGTGGCGCTTTAATATAATTCCCCAAATAGAAAAACTTCCCATAAAGGTACCTTACCACATGAATGATGATTTAAAACAAGAGCAGATTGCTCGTATCAATATATATGCACTCCTTTCAAGACTTACAATGTCAGAACTTGATGAAGGGCTATTAAAATCAATAGAAGAAGATGAAAATATACTCTCTTTTTTTCCAACATATGCAAAGTGGGAAAAGAGAGAAAAATACACAAGAAAAGAGTTAATTGAACAGTATCTTAATGTTGATTTTACTAACCTTTTTTTATTGCACCTTATCCCATATGAGTCTTTTTATACCAGAGAAGATCAGATGATGGAGACAGGGGGCGATAACCCAGTGCAAGCTATCTTTAATGCCTTTGAGTTTAAAGTAGAACTTGATAAAGCACGGGTAATGGCAGCTGATCATATAGGGATAGAACTTGAATTTATGTATGAACTTTGTAAAGCAGAACTCAAAGCCCTTGAAGATGGAAATACAGAAATAGCCGTGCAACTTGCACAACTCCAGTATGGCTTTATGAAAGATCATATCATAGAGTGGATGCCAATGTACCTTATGAATGTGAAAAATGAATCAGGAACAGCTTTTTATTTTGATTTAGCTGATTTTAATTTAGAGTTTATTATGAGTGATTTCCAGTATTTAAGTGATTTAAAAGCAAAAGAGTATAAATACACAGCATGAGTTTATTAACTTTAGATGTCGCAAAATGTGTGCATACATCCAATAAATTTGCTATTTGTGATAAATGTGTAGAGTCCTGCCCCGTTGAGACGATAAAAATAAATGATGGGAGTATCTCTTTTACACCAAGCGAGTGTGTAGGGTGTGGTGGATGTGATGCAGTCTGTCCTACTTCAGCCTATACTTTAGACACTTTTAAACCAATCAATTATGTATTTAATTTTTTAGAAAAAGAGTTGGATGTTCTCTCTTGTAAGCAAGAGCTCCCTTGTATTGCTGCTTTAAGTGTGGAAGAGCTTTTAAGTATAGCCCTTATCTCTCCTCAGCATATTAGAGCAGATATAGGTGCATGTAAAACATGCTCAATTGCTGCAAAAAACTTGCAGATTATAGAGGAGAGAGTTGAAGAGGTGAATTTTCTTTTAGAAGCGATGGAGCAAAAAAAAGTCATTGCTTTAGAAGATTTAAACATAGAAGAAGCACCAGTAGATGTTGATGCCATTACACGACGCGAGCTCCTCTCAAAAGATGGTTTGAAAAAAGCGGTAAGTATCAAGCAACAGTTTGAAAATGAAGTTGCTTCGAGTGATACAGTGCCAAAAACTCATAAAGTGACGGGTGCAGATATTGCGAAGATTAAACAAAAAAATATTCCAGATAGACGAAGTTTACTTTTAATGGCAATGAAAAGAGCAGAAGTGCCTGAAAAATTTCATACTATAGATGTCAAAGATATTAGCTTTATTTCACAAAAAGATTTGGATGAGGCGACATGTACAAATTGTCAAATGTGTTACAGAATTTGTCCTACTGGTGCCCTCTACTCAGATGGTAAGGGTTCTGTGATAAACTTTAACCCACTCTCATGTGTGCAGTGTCATAGCTGTCATGATGTGTGTGAACCAGATGCATTGACACTCAGAGAGACTTTTTCACTTGCAAGTTTCTTTGAACCAAAGATTGAGACATTGGTGCGTTTTACGATTAAACGCTGTGAAGAGTGTGGAAACTTTTTTGATTATCGCGGTGGTGAGATGATATGCCGTCGATGTAAGATTGAAGAGGATGAAGCAAGAGAGTTATGGGGGATTAAGTAATGGGTGAAAATATGCAAAATATTGATACAATGAATGCCAATGATGAGATTAAAAATGAGACAAAACTTTTTGGACTTATAGCCGAGCATGCGAGTCCAAACCGTCTTTTTGTCATGCTTAACAAGCTCATTAAGAGTGCTCAGAGTGATGCAATGATGATTCCTATGAACATTCGAGAAGATGATTTTTATTATACACTCTCAAATATGAAAAAATCACATGTAAATGGGGCGTATATAGCACCAGAGTACCAAGAGAGTGCAGTGGAGCTTTTAGATGAAGCAGATGAGTTTGTGCAGGTGTACAATAGATGTGATTTTGTTATGCGAGATGGTGAGCGACTCATTGGAACGTATTTAGAGAAAAATGGTGCTGTAGTGGGTGAAGCTTTAGCACAAGAGATATATAAACAGTTTATACAATAAAGGAAAATTATTATGGATATGAAAGATTTAAATGAACTTCGAGGTGAGTTTGAGCAGATGCAGCAACGGGCTATGGAGCAAGCTTGTGTTGATGGAAGTTGTGAGATAGATGCACCAGAAGATTATCCTGATTATCTCAAAGCAATTTATGCAGAGATAATGCCTCCTGCTAAGAGTGGTGTCTACTTCTCAAGATGGGATTTAAAGCGAATGGCACAGCAACTTGATGAGTCTTTTGCGATTGATGTTCGCGAGCGAATGTTTCAAAAGTTTATGCAGTGGGTGGCAACACCTGAAGATTTTCGATCAGTGATTGAGCAGTTTAGTAAAAATATGGATATGAAGTGTGAAATTTATAAAGAGTATGCCGAGAAATACCCTGCAACCAAAGAGATTTTCGATACAAAAATTGCGAAAGTCGAACAAGCAAAACACTACTTTGAAAAAGTCTATAAAGAGTTTTTTACTGAGTAATGCGCTTTGGTCTTAAAAGTCCACACCCAATAAATCCTCTTCAACATCATATTTTCCTGAATCATCTTTTTTAAAGTGAGTCAGGAATTCTACCAAATAACTTATATCCTTTTTTGAAAGGGCACTGACAAAGGTAAACATTATCTCTTGTTTTTGTGTTGTTGCAATCCCATTTTTGAAATTATTGAGTTTTTCTTGCAAAAAATTCTGCTTTTTATTGGCAAGTTTTGGGTAGTAGCTACTTCCCTCTGCATTGGTACCATGACAGTTTGCACACCCTTTTGCATAGTAAAGTGTTCTTCCTTTGTCATAAGCACTCTCAGTTTGTGCGAAAAGATTGATGCTGAGCATCATGAAGAGTATTGTAAAAATAATCGATTGCATTATGAAACCTTTTTGAGTATTTTTTTCTTAATAGCATGAAAATCATGTTCTGCATTTTGATAGAGTATCTCCTCTAAGTCCTGCATTTCTTGTTTTAATAGCTGCTCTTTATGCAAATTGATGAGTGTAAAAAGCAGTGCTTTTGGATTTTCTGTTTTCTCAATGGCATTATACTCTTTTGAATGCTTATTTTTCCTCAAACGCGGTGTTTGCAGTTTTGCCGTGAGATAACCACTGAAAAAAAGCATGAGATAGATAAAGTATTGTTTGAGACTCTCTAAGTGTATCAATGGAGTCTCATTTGGGTACTCTTCATTATCTAAGAGTTTTGATGTATCTATAGCTTCTACTTTGATGTTATATTGCGGTGTTGCAAGTGTGTAGTAGCTATTTTTTGTAGGGGAGTAGGCTAAGAGATTCACAGCGGCTATGGTGAAATCTTTTTTCGCACTTAAAGCATAGATATACTCTCTTTTTATTGCATACCCCTCTTGTGTGTTTTTCTTGAAGAGGTCATTGACTTCAGAAAAGATTGTGACATTTTTTATCTCATGGATGGGTTGAAAAGTTTGTGCATAGTAGCCTTTGCCTTGCAGGGTATAAATGATATTTGCAGACTCATACTGGTTGATTTTTGTTTGTGGAATATGTGCTTTTAAAGTAAAATCTCCAACAAAATCGACAGGGTGTTTGAGCGGTTTTATTGTAATTTGAAGGGGTTTTATAGAGAGAGTTGTATCATGAGTTTGTGTGGCAATGCTATCATCATGGTCATCAACAAAACTGTTTGCAACTGCTTGATCACTTGCTGTACGGACAATAAAATCAAAATCTACAGCAATTTTTTTTGCTTTGAGACCAAAAAGCAGATAGGTGAATTTTGCACTTGCATGGTGCTTTTTTTTGTCATCAACGGTTTTGTTAAGCAAGATAATCTTGTAATCACTACTTTTTTTGGGTTCTAGGGTAAACATCATATTATCGGTATAATCTTCTTGTTTTGTCTCAAAAGTAAGTGTAATTGCCTCTTTTGTATAGGCAGTTGTTTTGTTGGCAGAGAGCTTATAACTGGCTAACTCTTGTGCCTGTGTATAGCTCAGAAATAAGAAAAATAGAAGAATGCTTCTACCAAGGCTCTTTTTCATCTGTATATCCTTTATTTATTTTTTCATAGGCTTTATAGGTAAATTTATAAGTCCCTTTTCGTTTTTTGGATGCTTTGATTTTTTGTATTTTTTGTTTGCTTTTTTTACTACTTGTAGCACTACTGCCACTCTTGGCAGAATTTCCTGAAGCATTTTTGCTTTTGCTTGTGCCTTGCTTTTTTTTCTTTTGTGCACTTTTTTGTGCTTCGCTTTGTTGCTTGTTACTTTGGTTTTGTGGGAGCATTTTACTG
>JALWON010000151.1 GCA_027083475.1 Sulfurimonas sp. | reverse complement strand
TTCTATACCTGCGTTTTCTAAAAAGGCACTTGGTGTCGTTCCGCCCAAAGCATAGACAATTCTGTCATACACCTCTGTAGTGCCATTATTGAAAAGAACTTTAATACGAGAGTTTTCTTCTTCAATACTCTCAATATCTATGCCTAAAATAGCAGTCACTTCCTTATGCATAATAGCATTGGCAATATTTCTTTGGTTGGTTGGATTGGCACGGCGGAAGGTTTCGCGTCTATAACAGATGGAAACATCGTTTTTCTCACTCAAATCAACCGCATACTCTACTGCACTATCGCCACCACCTACAACAAGAACTTTTTCATTCTCCTTGCAAGTATCAAGGGTATAACAAACCTGTTTTCGCACACTTGGCGGGATTTTATAACTTGGTTTGTTTGGTTTTCCCATACGTCCAATTGTAACAACAACATTTTTTGCTTTTATTGTAGAGTTTGCCATACTCACTTCAAAATATGTCTCTTCTGCATTTTCTATTTTGCTAATATCTGAAACCTCAACATGCGTTTTTAACTCCACACTATGGAGTTTTAAAATCTCATCAAAAAAGTCCAAGGTTGATTCTTTGGTGCCATCTATAAAATAGATGCGCCCATTGAGCTCCACTTTTTGCCCTTTCCAATCCACATCTACCCGTTTGTTATCTTTGTAATATTTTCTAATTGTCGAGTTATGGCTTGCATCTTTTTCTAGTAAAACAATATTTCTCATCCCTTGCAAATAAGACTCAACAGCAGTTGCAATCCCTGCAGGTCCCGCACCAATTATAGCTAATTCATACATTTCACTCATGATTTTCCTTATTTTTAAGCATTCCATCCATAATATAACAAAGTTTTAAACCGTAAATAAATATCAGCCAAGAGACATAAATCCACAAAAACAAAAACATTAAAATTGCAAAAGAGCCATACATTGTTGTGTAAGATTTATTTAAAAAGACATAGTAAATAAATGCATTTTTACTCATACTAAAGACAACTGAAATGATAAATGAACTGATTGCAGAGGCCTTTGGATTAATTTTAACATTCGCAGCAATTTGAAAAATAAGAAAAAAGAGTGCCCAGATAATAATATAGGGGATAAGCGGCAAAATATTAAAACCCGAAGTCAGCGAGTTTGAAGCCATCAAAGTAGCAATATAGCCTGTAATGTAAAAAGATGCCCCAAGTGCGATAGGGGTAAGTGTCAGCATCGTCCAGTAGGTTGTTACAGACTCCCAAACACTTCTTCCCTTTGCATGAAAAATACGATTGGCAATGTACTCGAAGTTTTTAAAAAAGAGTAAAGAGGAGACTAAAATTGCCAAAAAACCCATCATTCCCATTTTAGAGGAGTTTTTTAAAAAACCATTTATCTGCTCCATCACTACCTCAGAGTTCACCGGCATAAGGTTTGAGAAGATAAAACTCTGTATCTTCTCATAATGTTCAGAAAA
>JALWON010000150.1 GCA_027083475.1 Sulfurimonas sp. | reverse complement strand
TTCAAGTTTGGACTATCAAAAACCAATGAATGTTTATCTTGACTATTTAAAAAGTGTGGCATAAGGTAACAGGTGAAGATGAAATTAAATCTTTTTGAAAGTTGTCTTGATTTTTTGGGGCATTATACAAATATCTTTAAGAAAAGATGCAAAAAATTGTATTTTAACCTATCAAGATAATGGAATCGGTTTCAATATCGAAGAAGTGAATCCCTCTTCTCTAGGCTTAAAACTCATACGTAAAATTGCAACAAAACAACTCAACGCTACAATGATTTTTGAAAACAAAAATGGTAGCTGTTTTACTTTTAAATTTTAAAAAGAAAGAAGGAGCAAACAATGACTCGAAAAAAAATTCTTATTATTGAAGATGAAGAGATTACTGCTATTGCTATTGAAACATATTTAGAATCTTTAGGTTATATTGTTACAGATTCTGTAAACAATGCTGCAGATGCATTTAAGAGTGTTCAAAAAAATACACCAGATCTTGTGCTTAGTGATATTATCATACAAGGTGCCATCACTGGATGTGAAATTTCACAAAAGATTCATGCCCTTTTCAATATTCCTATTATCTTTTTAACTGCTCATATGGATGATGAGATGTTGGATTATGCTATAGATTCTGAAGCTTATGGATATATTTTAAAGCCTTTTAAACCTTTTGAATTAAAAGCAGCACTCAAACTTGCACTCAATCACCATAATCCACATCAAAATAAAACTAATGCTATTTATTTTGGTGATTATACACTTACACAAAACAATATCATGAAAGACAATCAAATCATTAAACTTGGTAAAAAGAGTTTCAAACTCATAACACTCTTAGCAACAAACCCCAATAGAGCTATTCCATATCAAGAACTACTCAATACTATTTGGGAAGATGATGAGGAAAAGAACATGGATACTCTACGGCATTTAATCAAACGAACAAAAGAAAAACTTACAAAAGAGACAATAATTTCTATTAAAAACATTGGTTATAAACTTGGCTAATCTAAAAAACTATATAATGAGATATGAGAAACAGATTTTACATATTTTTATTCTTTACATCTCAGCTTATGGCAGTCGACATATCAACTATTGTCGTCAATGCTTCAAAACTAGACGAAACTGTTTTGGATATACCAAAAAGTGTAGACACCCTTAACGAAAAAAAGTTAGACCTTTTTGAGGTAAAAGATGTGAAAGAACTCTCCTCTGTTGTGCCAAATACCTACATCTCCGGTATAGGGAACAGAAGTGATAGAACTTTTAGCGTACGAGGCATTGGTAACTATGTAGCTTTTGAGAGTAGTGTTGCTATGTATATAGATGATATTGCAGTACCTTTTAGTTATGGATACGGTGCACTTGATTTTAACAACATTGAAAATATAGAATTTTTAAAAGGCCCACAAGGCACAGAGTTTGGCAAAGGAAGTGAATCGGGAGTTATAAATATATATACGAAAGAACCAACAAAAGAGTTTCAAAGCGAAGCCTCTTTAGGATATGGTGCTTACAATACTCAAAATTATTATCTGCATGTTAGTGGACCTATAAAAAATAGCGATGCAGCTTACTCACTAGCACTCTCAAAAAGTTCTAGCGATGGATACGCTACAAATGTGGAAACTTCCTCACATTTAGACCATAAAGATATGATAAATTTTAATGTAAAGCTCAACTACAAACCAACGACAAACCTTAATGTCTCACTCAACTACTTAAAAAACAAAATAGATGATGGTGGCACTGCATTTAAAGTCAACACAAAAGATGATATTAGAAATATATATAATGAAAAAACAGATGATTTTGTAAAGATGGACAGTGACTTTTTATCTTTAAAAATGAAGTATACTGCAAATAATTACAAGGTTTTGAGTATAACATCATATACAAAAGAAGATATGCAAAAAAATGATTATGTAGCGATTCAAAACGGTTTGATACTTGATTTTGATATAAAAATCGCAGAGGTCTCACAGGAGTTAAGAGTTAATTATACATTTGAGAATGTAGATGTACTTGTTGGTGCATTTTACTCAAAGAAAACACAATTTGATTATAAAGAAAACCAAAAACTTGTTGCCTTTGGTTTAAGTAGTTTAAACTCTCTTCAAAATCCAGATGAGAACAGAGCATTCTTTTCTAAAGTAAAATACTACATAAATGACAATTTTGTTGTGATGGGAGGCGTGCGATACCAAGAAACACAAAGATCTTTTTCAAGGAATATGAATAATTTTGGATTACCCTCGACCTATGCTGCATCAAAAACAACATGGCGACACTTCCTCCCAAGTGCATCCATTTCATACATGCCATCAGAAAAAGAAAACATCTATTTATCTTATGCAAAAGGATATAAACCCGGAGGGTATAACTACAGAAGTGATGATACTTTGCTACCCTATAAACCAGAGATTGTAGATAGTTTCGAGATTGGTTACAAAAGAGAAGAGAACAAAAAATTTGTCCTAAAATCTGCACTCTTTTACAACCTTATCACTGATTCACGAGGTATTGAATTTTCAGATACACTTGCGACAACTGTTATCAATATTGACAAAGCACATAGTTATGGAGCAGAACTCAGTGCAACGTACCTTTATAAAAGTCTCACTTTAGATGCACTCTTAGGCTACACAAAATCAGAATTTGATAAATCTGCTTCGCATAGTGATTTAGTAGGTAACAGTAACTTAGAGATACCAGATATAACAGCAGCTATGGGAGTAAAATATCAGTTTTTACACGATTACTATGTTACAGCAAATGCGAACTATATTGGTTCTCGTTACTACGATATACAAAACACAGTAAAAGAAGATGGATATGCTACTTTTCATTTAGGTACTGGATATGAAGATAAAAATCTTCATATCAAAATATATGTCAATAATCTCTTCAACAAAGAGTATGTTGATTTTATGATACATACTCCCTCAAACAACTACTACCATTTTGGTTCACCAAGAGTTGTGGGCATTAACATAAGTAAAAAGTTTTAGATATAATTCACATAAATATTTTCAATGAACGAACAGGAAGCTAAAAAATGACACAAGAAGCATATAAATTATATATAGATGATGTAATACGTCGAGTGGAAACAGCACGACTGCAAGTGAGTGGGCACCATATTGTTAAAACGGTAGCTGTGAGTAAATACTCTACAACAGAGGAGATAAAAGCCCTTTATAACATAGGACAACGTGCCTTTGGTGAAAACAAAGTACAAGACCTCAAAGCAAAAGCAAAAGAGCTGGAAGATTTACCGATTGAGTGGCACTTTATTGGGAATTTACAAAAAAATAAAATCAATAATCTTCTTGACATTCACCCTACTCTTTTTCATGCGCTTGATTCTATAGAGTTAGCACAAGAACTTCAAAAAAAGTTACTTGCTAAAGAGATGACACTCAACTGTTTAATGCAAATAAATGCCGCAAAAGAGGCAAGTAAACACGGGGTTATGCCTGAAGAAGCCCTAGAGATGTATCTTCAAATTGAAAAAGAGTGTCCAAACATCAAACTCAAAGGTGTGATGAGCATAGGAGCACACTCCCAAGACAAAGAGCTTATCAAAAAAAGTTTTGAAACAACGTATGCCATTTATAAACAACTGCCAAACGCAACAATCTGTTCTATGGGAATGAGTAGTGATCTTGAACTTGCCATTGAGTCTGGTTCGAACATGATACGCTTAGGATCCATCCTCTTTAACAAATAATTTCACTCTTGTGAGTGGCGTTTAAAACGCACCGCATGGCTTTGAGGATTGGCTATTTGTGCTTTTTGATAGGCAATCATTTGAAAAAATGGTTGTAAAAAACCTTGCAACTCACTCTCTTTGAGTTGCTCAATTTTGTGTTGATGTAAAAGTTCCAAAACCACTAAAGTGGATTCCATTGTTGAGAGGTAGAGACTATTTGGTTGCGTTTTAATTTCGTATTGAGAAGTTTTTTGTGTGCTAAAACTCATATGTTGGAGTTTTTGCAGATTTTTACTCAGAGTGAAAATCTTTTTTGTGCATCCCCAAGTAGAATCTATCAAAAAAATAGCCAAAGGTTTCTCACTCGATTTCGGATAGCTTGTTGTAAGATTTTTTGCATTTTCAGAGGGAAAAAGAATATAACTCTCATGACTTGCAATGATTTCATTAATCGCTTGATGTTCTGAAAAATCTATTCCCACAAAAACATGTGAATTTGGCAAACTCAAATGTGTAAAAAAACCTGTATTGTTTTTGACCTTTTTAAACTCTTTTGGATGCATCAAAATCACAAACTTTGTCTGCGTTTGTATAGGAGTGATATACTCACACATACAAGAACTTTTTGGTCTATAGCATTTATAACACTTTTCTCTATCACCATAATATGTTTTCATAAAGCGAATTATACTACAATAAGTACCTATCCAAAAATAAAACCAAATAACAGAGGCTTACAATGATGCTAAGTACAAGGCGAAAGTGTGCAGGAGCTACGAGTAGCTTCAAGCACTTTTAACAAAGTAATTGGTATCATTGTAAACCTCCCTACGGGCGACAAGAAAAAGGCACACCTACTTCGTTAGATTTTCTCATCTTAGCTACGGCTAGGATTTCAAAAATCTGCCTTGTATCTGTACCTTTTTCTTTTCGCTGTTAATTGGTTTTATTTTTGGATAGGTACTTACTTTTATGAATGAACCTCGATACAATCTTATCGTCATAGGGAGTGGTGCTGCTGGAATTACTGCTGCGATTGTCGCGGCAAGAGAAGGCAAAAGTGTCCTTTTACTCGAAAAACTCTCTCACATCTCTGCCAAGCTCAAAGCAACGGGTGGTGGGCGATGTAACCTTACAAACACCCTCTCGAATGAAGACTTTATGCAAGCCTTTGGCAGAGATGGTCGTTTTATGCAAGATGCCCTCGCCTCTTTTGACAACAAAGCACTTGTTGCATTTATGGATGAAATAGGGGTTGCCACGCACGCCCCTGATGGTTTTCGCATTTTTCCTACTTCGCACTCCTCTGCAACTATTATCGAGGCACTCACTCAAGAGATGCACAGAGTTGGTGTCAATGTTATCACGCAACAAAGAGTGGAGCGGTTACTCCTTGTGGGGGAGCATATAGATGGTGTCAAAACACAAGACAAACACTATTTTTGCGATAATGTAATTGTGGCTACAGGAGGGCTCGGCTACCCTGTTTTAGGTGCAGAGGGTGATGGCTACAAACTCGCTGAAGAACTCGGACACAAAGTCACAGAACTCAGCCCTGCTATGATGCCACTCAAAACAAAAGAGACTTGGGTGGCAAACTGTCGAGCAGATACCATCCCAAAAGTCGAACTACGGGTAAATCTCAAAAAACATAAAAAACTCCGAGCAAAAGGTGATTTGATTTTTACTAAAAGCGGTATACGCGGGCCTGTTGTTTTAGATTTTGCTCGTGAAGTCACACCTCTGCTCAAAAAATACCAAGAAGTACCGCTTTTACTCAAACTAACAAAACTCAAAAATGAAGAAGAAATTCTACAGCATTTCAAAAAATCCGCACAAAAAAATCCCTCATACACAATTTTACAGCTTGTTAAGACCCTGCTTCCTGATGCCTTGAGTTTAGAAATTTGTAAAATGGCAGCTATTGACACTACACTCACCTATAAAAAACTCTCAGGCAAAAAACGCGAAAAACTCATACAGCTTTTGGCATGGACCCCTATTACTATCAACGGACACGATGGCTTTCGCTTAGCAATGATTACTCGTGGTGGCATAAGGCTTAAAGAGATAGATCCAAAAACAATGCAGAGTCGACTTATAAAAGGGCTCTATTTTTGTGGAGAAGTAATGAACCTTGATGGTCCATGTGGTGGTTATAACTTACAATGGTCTTTTGCTAGTGGATACCTTGCAGGAAAACTACACTAAACAACGTGGGCATACACCATGAAATGTTAATGAACTCTCATTGAGTTCATAGTGACTAATATCTTGTGCTTCATGTAAAACATCCGAAACATTGACTTGGATATCCATAATAGACTTACACTCTGTACAAACAACATGAGAGTGGCGTTCTTTATGCAGTTCATAAAGATTTTTTTGATTATTGAGTTTTACTTCAGACAAAAACCCTTTTTCTATCATT
>JALWON010000149.1 GCA_027083475.1 Sulfurimonas sp. | reverse complement strand
CTTTTTATAGCCTTCAAAAGACTAAACGCAGTGACAACGCTTGAAGATGTTTTTGTAGAGAGTTATGCTCCTAAACGCAATGTGATAGATGGTCTAAACGCAGTTATAAGCAAACTCAAAGAACTTTACCCTCATAACTCAAGAGGCTACACCTTTTTACTTGGAAATGTGACAAGAAAACGCAAGGGTGCAGGAGCACTCAAACGCTGGATGATGTTTTTGCGCTGGGTAGTGCGAAAAGACAACATAGATATGGGACTGTGGAGCGGTGTAGATAAGGCAGACCTAATAATTCCGCTCGATACACACACTTTTAATGTAGGACTGCGTTTAGGACTCTTAAAAAGAAAGATCTATGACCTAGAAGCTGCGTTTGAACTGACAAAAACGCTAAAAAGTTTCGATGCAGAGGACCCTTTGAAGTATGATTTTGCACTTTATCGCTTGGGGCAGGAAGGGTTGGCGTGAGAATATAGCTGGGTATTTGACTAATTGTCATATTTTTCACAATTAACATACAAATATTATGTTTGTTATTGTTGCTATTTAGAGTTAATTTGTGTAAAATGTGTTTGAATGAATAGTTGTAAGCTCCCGCAGAGCGGAAACTTACAACGGCGGAGATGAACACTGAATATGTTCCCAGTTGTTATACAGAAGGAAAGATATGTCAAGAAATTTATACACAAAAGATGAAATTATTCTTTGCACTTGTATAGCAAGATATGGCAGTGATGATGAGTTTTCAGAAAATGAGATTCACAAAAAGTACAATCGTTCTTTAACCTCGATTAAGATGAAAGTACAAAATATTGTCGCAATGTTAGATGAAGAAGAAATCGCGAGATATTCAAATATTAAAGGATTATCTGGTGTAACTACAGGCGAAAATGGTAGAAGAACAAATTGGGAATGGGTGGAACAACTGATTTCATTATCAAAAGAAGAACTATTGTTAAAATGTAAATCAATTTTGCATTAGTATAACAAATCATTAAACATTGAATGTGTCCCCGCCGTTATATGAAATTCAAATCAATTGACAAATAGAATAAAATTGAATATTACTAAAATAATAAATATTCAATGATTTTTGCCATAAAAACAGTTACAATGAGAGTAGATGGACAAAGAAGAAACCTTTCAAACTTTATAGAATATGCAACAATGCAATATCTGACTTCATCACAATTTGTCGAAAAAGATGAAATGAATGAAATTTTAGCAGATAAAGAACTTGCGAATAATTTAATGAGTGGATTAGAAGATTTCAAAAAAGGTGACTACACAATTGTCTAAGTATTAAATGGCGTAAAAAGCGTGATAGATGTAAGTGAAATCGCTCCCACAACAAGTGCCAATACAAAATCAAATGTAAGCATAGGTATCATAGAAAAATATTCGTTGTAAAAATGGTGTATGAATTCTACATGATGGCTGATGAGGCTGCCTGCAACAAGCAG
>JALWON010000148.1 GCA_027083475.1 Sulfurimonas sp. | reverse complement strand
GATTTAAATGTTTTAGATTCGTTTGATGACTTTTACAAGCACATACAAAATATGCTTAATTTCTTCGGTTCAAAATATGACATTAATTTTGGCTAGGCACTTAGTATGGACATAGCGAATGATAATCTAGGAATAAAACTAAGATAAAAAGGCTCTAAAAGTCCGTAATTTAGGGGTTTGTAAGTGGTGGGTCCTATGTGACTCGAACACATGACCACTCCGTTATGAGCGGAGGGCTCTAACCAACTGAGCTAAAGACCCACTATTTATTTGTAGGGTGGAATTATACAAAGGAGGAGCTTATAATTTCCTTACTTTTGTATAATTTTTTATTTTATGATTGTGTATTTATCATCCAAATTGAAAAGATATTTAAATATCCCCAAAATGAGAGTAATGATGTCTCTGTTATTCCCTGCTCTTTGAGCTCTTCTAACAATGGTTTATACAGTTCAAGCCATGTTTGTCTTGCTTGTGCAGTGATACGAAAAGGGGCATGACGACCTACCATTTGTGGAGCACCTCTGTTTGTATTGAAGTATTTAGGTCCTCCACATATTTGTATAAAAAAGTCTGCTGAATTTACTTTTGCTTGTGCAAATTCTTCTGGATCTTGAGGAAATATATTAGCTATACTACTCTCTTTTATTTTATCATAATGCTTTGATATAAGTGTTCTTATACCCTCTTCACCCACTTCTATCAAAAACTCTGGTATAGGTTTCACCACGGGAGGTCTTACCCCAAACTGTGCATGTGTAATTTCTAAATTCAATTATTCTCCTTTGTTTGATTTACATGTTTGACTCTATAAACGACTGCATATAAAAGTGGTACATAGATAAGGTTCAGTACAGTTGCCCAAGCAATACCAAATCCTAATGATACAGCCATCGGTTGTAATATTTTTGCTTGTCCTGATGCAAAAAATATCAGGGTAATCAAGCCTAAAATTGTTGTTAATGATGTTAGTAAAATTGGTCGCAGCCTTGTTTTTGCATTTTGCATCAGCTCTTCAGTGTTGGTTGATTTTTTTATAAAATCAACCATAATGAGTCCATCATTGACAACAACACCAGCGAGTCCAACTGCCCCAATCAAACCTGGCATAGTAATATTGAGATGCATCAGCCAATGACCAACATAAACACCTAAAAGTACAAATGGAATAGTACTAATCACAATAAGCGATTGTTTAATAGAATCAAAAAGCCAAATAAGTGTAATAAAAATCAAAAACAGAGCGATAAGTGCTGATTGCATCATCTCATGTTTATTTTTATTATTCTCTTTTTCTTCCCCTTTAATCTCTATTTTATACCCCTCTTTTTTGAGTTTCTGTAAAGTGGATGCAATTTTTTGCATCACCTCCGAAGATGTAATTTTTTTCTTATCTATAGAGGCATAGACACTACGTATGCGATGTCCATCTTCCTTTTTCAAGGTCACGAAACTTTGCACATA
>JALWON010000147.1 GCA_027083475.1 Sulfurimonas sp. | reverse complement strand
CACATACTCTCGCACACCATTCCATGTTGCCCACTGTGTATCTGTGTCGATATTCATCTTTATGACACCATAAGAAATAGCTTCACTAATTTCACTCGGAAGAGAACCTGAACCACCATGGAACACAAAATTGACAGGTTTTGCATCGGTTTGGAACTCTTTTGCAATATAGGCTTGAGAGTTATCTAAAATTTTTGGAGTCAGTTGTACATTTCCAGGTTTATAGACACCATGCACATTTCCAAATGACGCAGCAATCGTAAAGTTAGCAGAGACTTCACTCAGTTCTTTGTAAGCAAAGGCAACCTCCTGAGGTTGTGTGTATAAAAGTGCATTATCGATGTTTGTGTTGTCCACACCATCTTCTTCTCCACCCGTTACACCAAGTTCAATCTCTATACTCATGCCTATTTTACTCATACGCTCCAAGTATGCTTTACAAGTAGCAATATTTTCTTCTAAGGGCTCTTCTGAAAGGTCTAACATGTGAGAAGAAAAAAGTGGTTTTCCTTGCGTTTTATAATAGCTCTCACTTGTTTCTAAAAGGGCATCGATCCATGGTAAAAGTTTTCTTGCAGCATGATCAGTATGTAAAATAACAGGTACTCCATAACTCTCAGCCATCATATGTACATAAATTGCACCTGCTACAGCACCCACAATGGCTGCTTTTTCATTCTCATTTGAGAGTCCTTTACCTGCATAAAAAGAGGCACCTCCATTACTAAACTGGATAATTACGGGAGAATTTACTTTTGCAGCAGCTTCAAGAACACCATTGATTGAGTCAGAATTCACAACATTAACTGCAGGAATAGCGAATCCTTTCTCTTTTGCATGTGCATACACTTTTTGTACATCATCACCAAAAAGGACACCTGGTTTTACTATGTCTAAAATACCTTTACTCATCAATACTTCCTCATGTTTTGTTAATATGTAATTATATTGTAGCAATCTTAAAAGAGAACTTTAGCGCTTTTATGTTAGAATTAGTACAATTATAAGTGCTACACACAACAAGGAAAAAAATGAGACTTACACTCGATGAATATTCACAATATTTTAAAATGTCAAAAGAGATGATAAACTCAAAACTTCGTGCAAAAAAGCTCAACTATATTATTGAGAACGGGGTAACATATATCATTGTCACAAAGCACTCAGTAGATGCAAAAAAAAGTACTCAAATCAATGAAGAGAAGAAAAGAGCCGCTCAAAAATCTGTTCAAAAACCTAAAACAACCGTCTCTATGGTTTTATCGCTTTACCAAAAAGAGAACCAACAACTCAAAGAAAAAATCATCCAACTCGAAGAGAAAATCGACAAACTCATCGATGATAAAGAGCAGATGTTACGTGATGAGATGAACAAAATAGAAAAAGTTTATAATGCAAAAGATGAACAACTCAAAAGTGTTTTAGAACTCATCAATGCACAACTCACGGCACAAAAAGAGCAAACCATTCATGAAGTAGAGACTTTAGAAAACAAAGTGACCCACAAAGAAGAGAAAATTGTTGAGTTAAAAAGTTATCTGAAATCTTTAGATATTACCGCTCAAGAGAAAAAAATCATCAAAAAAAGATTTTTAGAAGCCTACAGTAAAGATGTAAGAATCATTAAAAGAAATGATAGACTCTACCTAGACTTTTCAAAATATGACTATAGTGATTTACTCGAACATTAGGAAAAAATATGCAAGCAGAAGCATTTGAAATAACAAAACAGTTTGTCACAGAGGAAGAAGAGCTGGTATGTTCCTCTTTATATCTCATAGAAGATGCACAAGACAACAGTATCATTGAAGCGAAAAAACTCTTCATTGATGGACAAACAAGTCCCTACTCTTCACAGTTTGCACATACAGCGAATGTCAATACCCATAGAGGAACACTGCGTTGCCACCAAGCAAAAATCAACACACTTGATGGAGGCGAGGTCCATGCAACCAATGTGCATATTAAAAATGCTCAAAGTGGTTCTGTTTATGCACAAGATGTTACCATTGACTCTGTAGAAGAGAATGTAAAGGTTATTGCCTCACACTCGATTACAGTCCACAATGTTCGCAGCACAAACAATACATTTCTCATAGACTACAAACAAGTTCCTATCATACTCTCGAAACTAGCGTTTATTGACACTGACATCAAAGCACTCAACACAGAACTCGATGATGCTAAACGCCACAACCACTCTCTCATCCCGCACATCAATGAGAAAATAGTACTTTTAGAAAAAGAGAAAGCAGCCATTATAAATGCTTCAAAAACACAAACGATTACACTCAACAATTCACCACAATCTTCTTAAATTTTTTTCTCAAAAAAACACGGAAAACCGTATAAAAAATACTATATATTTTATATTAAATAAATAAAAATTTATATAACATACATTTAAACTATAATTATATATAATTTAATGTATATTTAATACTATAAACCGTATAATTTTCGCATGCAAATTAATGACTTATTTAATATCCTTCATAATGCATTAGAATCTCAAAACAATGGCAAAAAAATATCACTCAAAGATATGGCCCTAAGTCTTGGTATCTCTATGCGAACCTATCAAGACTGGAAGCTTGCACGTGCAAAACCACAAGCAGCTATTGTTGTGATGAAAATGCTTGGAAAATTAGATGATGATGAAATTTTACGCACAGTAAGAAAAATTAATAAGTTAGAGGATTAATCTATGAGTGCACTGAGTAAAAATGAAAGAGATGGCTTAGAAGATGTTTTTTTGTCGATCCAATCTCACCACAACAGATACAAGAGAATAGAAGAAATATCAGCATTAATTATGATTAGAAACAGAAGCCTCAATCCTCTAAAGCTCCTAAAAAGGGCTAAAAACGGACTCAAAACAGCAAAAATTTTACATTTTATTGCGAAATTGAGTAAAAAGAAGAAATCTTTAAGCAAATAAACTATAAAGTACATGCAGCTGAATTTTTTTAATTCGGAAATATTTTAATCCAAGGGTAAATTTATGAATAAAGCAGAATTCGTAGAGTTAGTACAGGCAAGTGGCGACTACAAAACAAAGGTAGAAGCAGAAGCGGCAATCAAAGCATTTACAGAAGCAGTTACAACTGCACTTGTAAAAAAAGAAGATGTTTCTTTAGTGGGTTTTGGTAGTTTTTCAGCAGCATTGCAAAAAGGTAAAAATGGCAAAATACCTGGTACTGATAAAACTTACACAACTCAAGATAAAATGGTTCCTAAGTTTAAAGCTGGTAAAGGTCTTAAAGACCGTGTTGCAGCTGGTAAATAATCATGCCATACCATCACCTTTTGTGATGGTATCGTTATAGTATGATGAAACTCTCTTTTCTCAGCTCTCTTTTCAAAAAAGATAAAAAATCACTTCGTATTCCCGATTCGCTTTTAATTAAAAAATTAAAAAACTTATCAGAGGAACAAAACTTTTTTATTTTTGACAACATCACACTTTTTCACCATGCATCAGAGTACTATTTTCCACTCATTCTTTTAGATGAATCACGTGGACTCTATATTTTTGAAAAAAAAGAGTGGGCGTATGATGATTTAAAAAATGCAAAGGTACAAAAAGCACAAAACCAAGAGACAAGTAAAGATACACTCTCTTTTCAAAAGAAGCAAGATATTATTCATCAAAAGCTCAAAGAGTTACGACATTTTAGTGATTTACCTATCTATAATTATCTTCTAATGGAAAATTTAAATGCTGATGAGTATGAGCATTTAGATATTTCATTTCAAGAACTCATTCCTATACAAAAAGTCATCTTTAGTGATACCCCACAAGAAGAGATACTCAAAAAACTCCAAACAGCCCAAGTAAACCCAGCAAACCGCTACACGAAAAATGATATTTTAGGAAATTTACTCATTCAATATACACTACTTGATGCCAACAAAGAGCCACAATTTTGTAATCCACAACAAAGAGCTATTATTGACCATGAGGTTTATGGTCTGGAGTCCCTCCAAGCCCCAAAAAGAAGTGGAAAAACGAGCACACTCCTTTTAAAAGCTATTTTTCATGTACTGACACATAAAAACAGCCAAGTACTCATCATTAAACCGACACACTTAGCATGTGATATTCTCAAACAGAAACTTTTAGATATTATTGAACATGCTATTATTGATTTTAATATTTTAGATATTCTCATAGTCACACCTTATGAGTTTTTAGATATAAAAAAATCAGACATTCCTCAACTCGTTTTATGTGATGATGCGAATCTTTTTAAAAATGATTTTATACTCCAACTCATAGATTTGCAAAAAGAGGCAAATCTTTTACTCGTCAATTACAAAATTGCAACCTATACACATACCCTGCAAACAGTTTATCCTTTTCATAATAAATCCATTACTTTTTACCATGCACATAAACAAGCGAAAGCCCTCTTACTTATAGCAAGACTGCTCAAAGAAAACAAAGCACATGAGATTATGATTCTCTCTAATACACAGACACAACAAGAGCTTATAGAAGATTTAGAGTATTTTATAAAGGAGAGTACAACATTTCTAAGTGTAGAGGAACCGCTTCGATTGCAGACTTTAGATGCACTTATTTTTGTAAAAAATTCAAATATAGACGAACTCAATCCAAAACACTTACTCATCTTAGATGCACAAGAAGCTGATATGCAGCATATAGAACTCAGTATCCAAAAAACAAGTCACAGTGTTCATATTGTTTATGAAAAACTCACAGACAAAATAACAAGCTTAAAGGAAAAATATGACAGTCACAAAAACTGATGCCCAATGGAGAGAACAACTCGATGAAGAGACATTTTATGTCACACGCCAACATGGTACAGAAGCCCCATTCTCTGGAAAATATTATGATTATAAAGGAAGTGGTCTCTACAAATGTGTCTGCTGCGATGCTCCTCTTTTTGAGTCGGAAACCAAATTTGACTCTGGAACTGGCTGGCCGAGTTACTACGAAGGAGTTGAGGGGGCAATTAAAGAGATTAAAGATATGTCCCATGGTATGATTCGCATTGAAGTGCGCTGCAACAACTGCGATGCACACCTTGGACATGTGTTTCCTGATGGTCCAGAGCCTACAGGACAAAGATACTGTATTAACTCAGTCTCTTTAGATTTTGAAGAAAAAGAATAAACGAAGGACAAAAATGAAAAAAAAGTTAATTTTACTGTTTTTAGCACTCACACTTGAGCTCTTTGCAGCCAACCCACATGTAGTTTTAGAGACAACACAAGGCAAAATCGAGATAGAACTCCTCCCTGATGTCGCCCCAAAGGCTGTAGAAAATTTTATGACACATATCAAAAATGGTTACTACAATGGTATTGCGTTTCATAGAATTATTCATAACTTTATGATTCAAGGGGGCGATCCTACTGAGAGTGGTCGCGGAGGAGAAAGTATCTGGAAAAAACCTTTTGCTGATGAGTTTAAAGCCAATGTTGTCTTTGACAAAGCAGGCATTTTAGCGATGGCAAACGCAGGACCAGGCACCAATGGAAGTCAGTTTTTTATCACAACAGCTCCAACACCGTGGCTCAATGGACACCATACCATCTTTGGTTATATTACCAAAGACTCCTTCAAGGCACTCTCAAAACTCAACAATGTCGCGACAATGGGAAGACGCGGTGGCGATAGACCACTTGAGCGCCAAGAGATTATAAAAGCCTATATCCTCAAGTAACGGCTAAGGCCTCATAAACACTCAGGGCTTGTTTGTGTTCATACACATCATGTACCCTTAAAATTGAAGCACCATTTTTGAGTGCTTCTAAATGTAGGGCTAAGGTTCCAGCTAAACGATCTTCACTCACTGAAGGAAAGATTTTATCTATCATCGACTTTCTTGATGCCCCGACTAAGAGCGGTTTTTCCAAGTGTAAAAAATGTTCCAAATGTTTTATAAGTTGCAAATTATCTGCGAGTGTTTTTCCAAAACCTATACCTACATCTAAGACAATATCTTTAACGCCAAAAGATTCTGCCTTTGCGATCCTCTGCTCAAAAAAACTCTTGATGTCATTTAAGACACTCTCGTAATGAGGATTGTTTTGCATGGTTTGTGGTGTCCCTTGCATATGCATAATAACAGCCTGTGCATCATAAGAAGCACAAAGCTTACAGACCGCATCATCTGCTAAACCTGTAATATCATTCACAATACTAA
>JALWON010000146.1 GCA_027083475.1 Sulfurimonas sp. | reverse complement strand
ATCCAAGTTTCCATTTGCATCAATGGAGGGCAGCCAAAAGTAGAGCGATGCAGAGGCTTCCCACTTAGCTGCATTTAACATACTACCTAGAAATAAAAATAAAAATAATAAACGCATCTTCATTCACCAAACCTTAACTGTTTCTAATGTACTAAAATCTAAAAGTGCTCCAGCCGGTATGCCTGAAGGTCTTCCTCGAGTAAGAACAGCTGCACCATTAACAACATCATTTACTAATTGCATTGTAAATTGTTGACCAGTTGCGTATCTATTGGTTTAGGAGGCATAGCAACTGCAGGTGGAGGTGGCGCAACCCTTGTCATCTCAATGTTTTTTATATCTTTCATCCCCTATTACCATTATTAATTTCCTAAGTTATTTATTTGAAATATAATAGCATTAAAAAACATAAAATAAGATGACAAAATCCAACTATTCAGTAGAACCACAGCAATAAACAGAGATAATTTTTTAACACTTAAATAAGTAAAGGATACACAATCAAAAAGATAGTAACAATTGCAGCTTTAGCAACAATCTCGCTCTTGGCGTCCAACGCAACTGCAAAAGAGCTTACAGAGGGTTATAACCATAAAATACCTCAAGAAATTATGACTCCAAACGCAGTGCAGACACGCTTAGGTACACTCCATTTCTATGACGGTATTCCAACCAAAGATACACTCAAAAAAGTCTATGACAATTTAGATTTTATGCGTGGAGTGGAAGTGTTTTTAAATTTCATTCCGGCGACTTCCATTGAAGCGATCCGTCAAGGAATGGCATCTATGGGTGTTTCAGACTATAATGAAGTGATGGTTTTTGATAATCTTATGGACTCTGCACCTCTGTTTTTAACAGGAAATACAGATACCGTTTATGCAAGTTCTATAATTGACTTGAAAAAGAATGGTCCTACTGTTATAGAGATGCCTGCAGGTGCAGGACCAGGGACAATAAATGATGCATTTTTTCGATTTGTAGTCGATATGGGCGCACCAGGGCCAGATGCTATGAAAGGCGGAACATATCTCATCTTGCCACCTGATTATAAAGGGGCACTCAAGCCTACTAAAAACTCTATGAAGTATCGAGGCAAAGATACAGGAGTAAGTGTCAAGATAGGGGGCAAAGAGAAAAAAGTTTGGATAGCACAGTCTACATCGTACACAAACTGGATGATTCTTCGTGGATTTTTAAAAGACGGCAAACCTGATGCATCTTCAAAAATGTGGAGAACAGGACTGAAGATCTACCCACTTAGCAAGGCAAGAGATCATAAAAAAATGAAATTTGTAAATGGAAGTGATAAATTTTTTAACACCATCCATGCAAACAACTTCAAATTTTACGAAGAGCTAGATCATGTACTTCAGTATGAACCTGTCTCATTTCTCGATCCTGAACTTCGTGGACTTGCAGCGGCAATCGGCATTGAAAAAGGAAAACCATTTCGTCCAGATGCTAGAAT
>JALWON010000145.1 GCA_027083475.1 Sulfurimonas sp. | reverse complement strand
AATTAGAAAAGAATCCTCTTGAAACTTTAGTAAGAAAAATTACTAAGCAACTCAAATTTAATTTTTATGAAATTGACAAAGATGATGAATTAGATGTTTCAATTATTTTTGAGACTATGAATAATAGAGGTAAGCAACTTACAACATTGGAACTTTTGAAAAATAGACTAATGTATTTAACTACTATATTAAACAATGATGAAGAAGAAATTGCTCAACTGCGTTTTAATATTAATGAAGCATGGAAAACAATTTATGAATATATAGGAAAAGACTCATCATCCAAAATTGAAGATGATGCTTTTTTAAAAGACCATTGGAGAATGTATTTTGGAAAATATGATAGAGCAGTAGCTAATCCAGAAAGAGACTTCTTATTAAAAGAATATTTTACAATTCACAATGTTGCCCATAATAATAAAGATGATTTAATTGAGTATAATGATATTAAAGATTATGTGTTTAATATTCAAAATGCAATAGTTGCCTATTATCATATGCTTAATCCTCTTAATACAGGTTATAATGAAGATGTAAAAGCATGGCTTTCTAAAATTAATAGATTAGGATTTGACACCTTTAAACCTTTAGTTATGGCAATTATGATTGATAAAGAAAGTATAAATGATGATGCTGAAATTGTAAGAGTTTTAAGACTCATTGAAAATTATATGTTTATCAAATTCAGAACAATGAAAGGCAGTAATACTACTATAAAAGATTTTTTTGAATTAGCTTATGAATATCATAGAAATAAATATATTTATAGAATCAGAACAAAACTTGAAGATAAAATTTATGATAATCATAGAAACAAACTATTTAAATCAAAAAAGTTCATAGATATTATTAATGATAACTTTGATGATGAAAAGAAAAAAGGTTGGTATTCTTGGAATGGTATACAATACTTACTTTATGAGTATGAATTGGATTTACAATTTAAAGCACAAGGCGAACGAAAACTTCAATGGGAAGAAATAAATAAAGACTCTGTAGAACATATTTATCCTCAAAATACCGTTAGGGAATGTTGGAGTGAAATTAATACTATGGATAGTCAAAGTAAAAAAAGAGTATTACATTCTTTAGGTAATTTAGTTTTACTTTCTAAAATTTATAATTCTAGAATTGGTAACAAGTGTTTTGATGTAAAACGAGAAGTTTTTTTAACTGCAAGTTACAATACAATAGAAATCAGTAAAAATGTCTCTTGGGGTATATATGATATTTATTCAAGAGGAGAAAAATTATTGCAATTTATGGCAGATAGATGGAATATTGTTTTTCAAGAAGAAGATTTTTCTAAATTACTTTAAGTTTAAAGGAAAAAGCAAGTACATTTCTCTTATTAAAACGGTATTACTAAAATATTACTTTAAGAGGACTTATCTTACAATTATGAGAAAGAAGGATAAATTATGCACACAATTACTTTAAAGTCTGATGATAATTTTTATAATACTTTAGAAGATATGGTGAAAATGTTACACACAACTAAAAGCGATTTGATAAGAAAAGCAGTTGTTTATTATAAAGATGCTTTAGAGAAAGAGAGGCTTAAAGAGCAGATTAAAAATGCTTCTTTTAAAGTAAGAGATGAGAGTTTAAAAATTTCCCAAGAGTTTGAACAGACTCTGGGTGATGGTTTGTAATGTTTCAAAAAGGTGAAATATACTTAGCAAAACTAAACCCTAAAAAGGGGAATGAAGTGGGTAAAATAAGACCTGTTCTCATTTACCAAACAAATATTTTAAATGATTGTGAACATCCCACAACTATTATTTTGCCAATCTCAACGGTTTTAATAGATAATGCTTACCCTTTAAGATATAGAATTACTCAAAGAGATAAATTAGAAAAAACAAGTGATGTATTATGCGACCAAATAAGAGCTTTAGATAACCAAAGAATTTTAGAGGGTGTACTTACTCAGCTCACCGATAAAGAGATACTTGAGATAGACAAACAAGTGAAAATTGTGCTTGATATTGAGGTTTAAAGTACTCTCTTTTTATTATCAAAAAACCAATAAAATGCCATAATAACCCCTGAAGTTTTTTGATAATTCTCATCAAACATAAACGCTTTTGCCTCTTTAAGAGGGATGTAAATGACTTCGATGTCTTCTTCAGGGAGACCGCCACCATTATTAATTTTCATAGCTTCTGTAAGTTCAGCATAGTAGATGGTCTGTTTTGCTCCTGAAATGCCGACATTGGTGTAAAAGGATGTGACTTTTTCAAGGCTCTCTACAGGGATGTTATAGCCACACTCCTCATAAACCTCTTCTTTGGCAATCTGGGCATCAGAGGCGTCTTTGTCTATAATGCCTGCACACATTTCATACATAAAACCATCCGTTTTGTTGGCATTGAGTACTGCTGGGCGGAGTTGTTTGACAAGGACAAAAGCCTCTTTTTCTCTATGGTAGAGCAGAATGGAAACACTACTATGGGTAATGACGGCTTCCCACTGCTTTTTTTGCCCCTTTAATGTGTAGTTGAGCATGATAGGTTTAATGTAGTTTGGATGTGTAAGGGGCTCTGTTGATGTGATTTTACTCATGATTGCTCTTTGGTGTGTGTTTGAGGTAGCAAACATCTTGCATTGGGGTCTGTTTGACAAAGGTACTTTTGCTATTGAGTGCAGCTTCTACCTGTTTGTTGTAGTGTTTTTGCAGTTTCAAGAAAGATCTTTTTGCTTTGCCTGAGAGTTTTCTTGTAGTGATTTGCACCACTCTGAGCGGATTAATCGCTCGGCCGCGTTTGCGGAGTTCAAAATGGAGGTGTGGACCTGTTGAGCGTCCTGTTGTCCCTACATAGCCTATGACTTGTCCTTTTTTGACATGTCTGCCTCTGCGGATACCGCGACGGAAGGCTTTGAGATGGGCATAGCGTGTTTCATAGCCATCCCCATGGCGGATTTTTACAAGATTGCCATAGCTTCCCATACGGTGTGCCCAAATCACAGTTCCACTCCCTGCTGCCATGACAGGTGTACCTCTGCGTGCTGCAAAGTCTATACCTAAATGTGCTTTCCATTTGTGTAAGACTGGGTGCCATCTGCGTTTTGTGAAGTACGAAGAGATTCTCGCACCTCGAACAGGACGAGCAAGGAGAAAACCTTCTACTTTGCGTGCTTTTTCATTATAGTATCGATCATCGCTGTTTAAGTAGATAAAGTGCTTTTTATGGTGCATCTCTATCATAGCGACTTTGAGGGTTGGCATAGAAAAGGGTTTGCCTAAACGGTATTTTTGATCATAAATCATGACAAGTCTATCGCCTTTTCGGATGTCATTTTTAAAGTTGAGGGAGTTTTGAAAACTAGCGACAAAAATTTGAGCAAGTTTTTTGGAACCTGTTTCTTTGATGATGGTGTAAGCGGGTGAACTCATGACTTTACTTGAAAAAACCTCTTCTTTTGTCGTACTGATGATAGGAATGGCTTCAAATTTATAAGTGTTCTTCTGCTTGTAAATGTGAATCTGAAGTTCATCGTTGAGGGCAATTAAAATTTGGTCTATGGAGTTGTCCTCATTGCGAGAAATTTGGTAGTGAATGCCTGAACGCATCTCTTCTGTGAGTCTTTGATCATCTTTGTCAAGATTGTAGTATAACTCTCTTGTGGGAAGATTGTGATTTTGTAAAAAGATGAGAAATGTTTCACCACTTTTCCAGCGGTTTCTCTCTATAGTATTGGCAAAAAGTGTGCTAACAAGGAGTAATAAGGGAATGAAAATTCGTATCAATGTATAAACCTAAAATAAATGTGGATGAAATTTTAGCAAGTTTTGGCTTAGTATGAGGTTTATTTGCTATAATCTCAGTAGATTAAAAAAAAGAGTAGCAATGAAGTTTATTATAGTAATGTTTGTCGTTTTTCTTGAGTTGAGTGCAGGGATTTTAAAATCACCCCTGATAGCTGTTGATCACAAAAATATGTTAGCAAACATACAGGTTGAACATATTGATGTTGGGATGAGTGGCTTTGTATACCATCAAATTACAAAAAATCATTCAAGTATCTTAAATAATGCCCTTGTTGTTGCTTATGACGATACAAAAAAAATCGCCACAATCAAGCTTACTCCTTACACAGGTTTGCAAAACAACTCGCTACCTTCTGGAAAATGGGTTGCAAGTGTTGGCGATGTCGCGATGTTTGCCTTTGGGTACAATCGTGGGCTTTTGATTGCTCCAAGTGAAGAGATTTACCACCAAGTGACAAAAAATGTAGATATTCAGTGGGTACATCCTGATTTATTTGCCACTGTTTTGTCTTTTCGTGGCCATCCAACACCAATGAAAGCAGATTTCTTAGCCATGAGCAATATGAGTAGTGTCGGACTTGTTTTTATCTATTTGGATAAAAAAGTTTATATGGTTGATAGCAAAAGTTTTCATATTTTAGGGATCAATGAAGCCCCTTTAGTGGAGGACAATGTGCAACTCCCTTTTTATTCCCGTATAGAATCTATTCCTTCTCATTGGTGGCAGCTTTGGGGAGAGGGCAATGATGAACTTGAAGCGTATGCCCCACATTACTATGAACTTTTAGTGCAAAACAATCCATACGATACTCGTTTATATGAGATTATTCAAAAGAGTGATGCAAAATTTCATTATTTACTCAAACAATTTAAGATAGGAAAATAACCATGATAGATGCTAAACATTTAGCCCACTTCACCTCTATTGTAGGGCAAGATAATATTTATAGTGACAAGGCACACCTTATTGCTTACTCGTACGATGCAACTCGCTCGAAGTTTGAGCCTGATGCAGTGCTGTTTCCTCGCAACGAAGATGACATTAGTAAAATTTTGATGTACTGCAATGCGCATAAAATTGTGATTGTACCGCGTGGGGCAGGGAGTGGCTTTACAGGTGGTGCATTGCCAAGTTCTGGGGGCATTGTTTTAGGTTTTGAAAAGCATATGAACAAAATCTTAGAGATAGATATGAAAAATATGGTTGCCATCGTCCAACCCGGTGTGGTCAATATGGACTTACAGCGGGCTGTTGAGGAGTTAGGACTTTTTTATCCGCCAGATCCAGCGAGTCAAGATTACTCTACTATTGGTGGCAATGTAAGTGAAAACGCAGGGGGGATGCGTGCTGCGAAGTATGGCATCACCAAAGATTATGTGATGGCAACCCGTGCTGTGCTTCCAAATGGAGACATTATAAAAGCAGGCAAACGCACCATTAAAGATGTGGCAGGTTATAACATCAGCGGTATTTTAATTGCTTCTGAGGGGACATTAGCTGTTTTGAGTGAGATTACTCTAAAACTCATTCCAAAACCTAAAATGACAAAAACCGCCATGGGAATTTTTGAGAGTGTGCATCAAGCGATGGAAGCAGTATATAAAACAATGGCAAGCGGGATTACCCCTGTAGCCATGGAGTTTTTAGATAACCTGACCATCCGTGCCGTAGAACAAACCTTTTCAAAAGGTTTGCCTGTAGATGCAGGAGCTTTGCTTGTCACAGATGTTGATGGGAACTTAGAAGATGATTTGGATTTTCAACTTGCAAAAATCGAAGAAGTGTTTAAAGAAAATGGCTGTTCAGAGTTTCGCATTGCAAAAGATGACAAAGAGGCAGCTGATTTGTGGTTTGCAAGACGAAATGCAAGTCCCGCTTTGAGTGTTTATGGCAGTAAAAAACTCAATGAAGATGTCACAGTACCACGTTCAGCACTTCCTGAACTTTTAGAGAAATTTTATGCTATTGCCGATAAATATCAAGTGAACATTCCTTGTTTTGGGCATACAGGTGATGGGAATGTGCATACAAATGTTATGGTAGATGGCTCCGATCCTGAACAGGTCAAAATCGCTTATAAGGCCATAGAAGAGGTCTTTCAAGCGACTGTTGATTTAGGGGGAACACTCTCAGGGGAACATGGTATAGGGCTTGCAAAAGCTCCTTATATGGGTATGGCGTTTACAGAAGAAGAGATGAATCTTTTCAAATCTATCAAGGCTGCGTTTGACCCAAACAACATCTTAAACCCTGCAAAAATGGGGCTTGATTAGAAGGAAAGTTATGCAGACAAAAGCAGTGAAATTACTCAAACATACAAAGTTTTTTCTTCAATCTTTTATAGATAAAGAACTGACACTCTTTGCGGCAAGTTTGAGTTTTTATACCATCTTTACGATTATTCCGCTGCTTTT
>JALWON010000144.1 GCA_027083475.1 Sulfurimonas sp. | reverse complement strand
GGAAGCGGTGCACGCTCAGTAGCATTTAAGTCAAGCAATGTTACTTGATCATCCATATCCATGGAGACATCAGCCATTGAACCACCAAAAATATCTAGTTTAGTCCCTTGTACTTGCTTACTCACAGACTTATTTGATTGTTTGTTTTTCTTTTTTTGTGCGAGTTCTGCTAAAACTTCTTCACTCATTTTCCCATAAGAAGATACATTTGCTTGCTTTTGAGGAAGATTATAATTCTCTTCTACTTTTGGCTTTTTCTTTTTAACAATCTTTAAACCACTTTTCTTCAAACCTGGTTTAATTTTTGGAGTCACAACTTTCAATGTTGAAGCAGATTTTTTTGGTGCTTTTGGCTCTGGCTGTTTTTCTTCTACCTTTTCTGCCACAACTTCTTCTGCCGCTGGTTTTTCTGCTTGTTCTGTTGGAATTTTCTCTTGGGCAACTTCTTTTACTTCTTCTTGGACTACAGGTTTCTCTTTTTCACTAACAACTTCCTCTTGAGTGGAAGTCTCTTTTGGAGCATCTGCTGGTGCTTTTTTTCGTTTCACAACTTTAGGTTTTGGTGTTTCTTTTACTTCATCACCGCTGATAATATAATTAGCAATCTTCTCAGCCTCTTCCATTGTTACTTTACTTTGTGCAGCTTTTACTTCAATACCCATGCTTTTAGCTTTTTCTAATACATCTTTTGAAGCAATTCCTAATTCGTCTGCAATTTCTTTGACACTAACTTTATCTGTCATCAGTGATGATCTCCTTTAGTCTGTTTGTAAGTCTTTCTTTTTCTGAAGTTCTGCATTGTCTCATCAGAGACTTTGCAACTCTTTTTTCATCATTAAGGCACACTTTACATATATAGAAACTTCGTCCCGTCCCATGAAAAGACTCTAATGAGCCATCTTTACATTGAAGTCTCAGTAGAGCGTTTTGTGTATCTCTTTTTCTACATGAAACACACATTCTAGTCGGTATATGAAATTTTGTCGCCATTATATCTAAAAATTACTTGATTTATAGAGTTTATTTCTCTATAGTAAGCCCATTATTATCAAAATCAAGTACTTTTACATCAAAATCTGGAAATTTTTGCTTGAATCGATTCGATATCATCGCTGTATCTTCTTTATAAACAAGAGAGAAAAATGTTGAACCACTCCCTGAAAGTGTACTCATCAGAGCCCCACTCTCATAAGCAATTTTTTGCACAGAAAAAAGTTCTGGTAATGTTTTCATTCTTGCCTTTTGATGAAATCTATCTTGCGAAGCAAGTTTAAGCATCTCCCAATCTTCATTAAAAAATGCAGCGACAGTTAATGCCGTATGCGAAAGGTTGTAGACAGCATTCTCTTTTGAGTAGGACTTTGGCAGTGTTGTTCGTGATTTTGCTGTATTCATCTGCTTATTTGGAATCACTACAACTGCTTTTAAATAATCTGGAAGATGTTTTTTTTGTGAAAAAACTTTATTTTTTTCAATGGTTGCAGCATTAAATCCTCCCATGACAGCAGGGGTGATATTATCTGGATGGGGTTCGTACACAAGGGCATGATTTAAAATACGGCGCTTATTGACTCGTATGCCCGCTGCTTCATGTGCAGCAGCAATAGCAGAGACTATCACAGCAGAAGAGCTTCCAAGACCTCTAGACATCGGAATTTCATTAAAAAACGAAAATTTAAAATTTTGTTTTTTCTTGGTCAAACGCAAATAATGTTCGTTAAAAATACTCACGAACATATTATTCCCTTTGAGTCGAGGGTTATTCTCCCCTTCTCCTTTAATGTTGACACTAAAAAATTTTGAATGATGAAATTCCACTCTGTTATGAAGATTGACAGCTAAACCTAAAGAATCAAATCCCGGTCCTAAGTTTGCTGAAGTTGCTGGTACACTGATTGTCAATTATAATTTCCTATCCTACAGCCCCTATCATATATAAGGGTTCTGTGTTGCTACTAAACTCATCATCATCTAAAACACTCGGAAGTACAAAAATACTTTCTGGAACAGATTCTAACTTTTGAGTTCGTATTTCTGATGAAACTTTAACAAAATATAGCTTGCCTACGGCTTTTATAGGGGCATTATTGTTAAAATAAAAAGCATCTGTTGCTAAAAGTGGTATCTTTTTTAAAATGCTGTATGATTTTAAAAAAACATAGGCTACTTTGATAGCCATAAAACTTCCTGGACCATTTGCATACAAAAGCCGTTGTGGTTGATACTTCTTTTGCAAGTCATCAAAAAGAAGTGGCAATATATCGGAACTTTTCTTCTCTGACTCTATAGTTTCTATGAGCTGATTATCTTCATAAATCCCTATTTGAATGGGGGAAACAAGAGTAATGAGAAGAACATCGACTTTTTTAAGCATATGCTTTTTCCAACTCCGCTGTTTTTGCTCCTACAAGTTCAATCACTTCATAATTATCAGCATCTTTTAAAAGCTTGAGTGTAAGCTTATGGTTTAAGTCATGACTCCCTGCCATTGCTTCATAATTGCCAATAAAATTCATACCAATCAAACTCATATCACCAATGGCATCTAAAATTTTATGGCGAACAAATTCATCATCAAAACGTAAGCCTTCGGGATTGAGAATTTTTTTCTCATCTAAAACAATAGCATTTTCCAAAGATCCACCAAGAGCTAAGCCCTTCGAACGCAAGTACTGTACTTCATGTAAAAACCCAAAAGTTCTTGCACGTGCTATCTCTTTTTTGTACGATTCTTTGGTAAATTCTAACACATACTCTTGCTTTTGAATCACAGGATGCGGAAACTTAATAGTAAAATCATACTTTAAATCAGGTGCAGGCGAGAGTTTTACATACTTTTCTCCCTCTTGAATCATGACATCTTTTTTAATACGCATAACCTTTTTAGGAATATCAAGTTGCACAATCCCCGCTTCATCTAAAATCATACAAAAACTTGCACTGCTTCCATCCATTACAGGGACTTCATCGGCATCTACTATAACTTTTAAATTATCTATACCATAAGCATAAATAGCAGATAAAAGATGTTCTATCGTAGAGATAACATGCCCATCTTTACCAATCACTGTCGCCATTTTTGTATCAACAACATTTTCAGGGATAAGAGGGATAGAGACTTCTACATCGCTTCTATAAAAAACAATACCGCTGTTAGATTCTAAAGGTTCTAATCTCAGTTTCACAGGAGAACCCTTATGCAAACCTATACCAACTAACTCTACACTCTTTGCTATGGTTGTTTGATACATTTATATGTCCTATTGTTTGTTGATAATTTTCTTTGCTGATGTAATTATATCAGTAATATTTAATTTTATCCACCGTTTGTCCATCCACTCTTGAGGACGCACCTCTACACCTTGAACTAAAACACCAAAATGTAAATGATCTCCCATAGCATACCCTGTTTTTCCAGTATTTGCAATTTTTGTATGCGGAGCAACATCATCACCTACTGCAACATCAAAACTCGAACAGTGTCCATAAAGTGTATAAAGTCCTAAACCATGGGAAATAATGAGGTTATTACCATATAAACCATTATAATCTCCAAAAACAACTTTTCCCCCATTTTTAGAAATAATCGGAGCCATTGCATAGCTTGCCATATCAAGTCCTAAATGGTAGGCATCACTAATAAACTTTCCCTTATAGTAGTACTTTCTATGATCTCCAAAATGTGCAACAACCTTACCATTTTTTAAAGGATACAAAGGTTTTATTTGAAAATTATCTATCTGCTCACTTGGCATCTCTGCTGTTACTTTGTGAATTAATGCTTCATTTTTAGCACGCACATCTTCATTAATCAATTTAAACTGTTCTAAGGGTTTAAAAACACCTTGTGTCTCTTCAAACTCTTCTGCTAAATCAGCGATTTTTCCCTTTAAAAATCTATCTTTAAGGGTGATTTTCGAGAGTCTATAATCTTTAGATTTCAAATATAAAGGAATATAAGCTTTAGAAATATTTCCTGCAGCATCTTTTGCTACAACAGTCGCTCGAAACGATTTTTCTCGAATAGGCCAAGCAACTAATGCTATATAATACCCCTCTTTATAAAAAGGTTCTGCTTTAAATTTTCTTGTATGCTCGGTTTGAATATAAAAATCTTCTAAATTATCATCATTTACTTCAAATATTACAAGAGCGGAACCACCATGAGATATTTTATAAGAATTCGCAATAATATTAATCTGAGGTCGTTTTTTATCTATTGTAAATTGAAAAACTTTTTTACCACTATTTCCTTTGAGCATATTCCATTGGCTAATATCTCGTGCAGTCACTACTACCTGTATATTTTTATCTTTCATTGTATATGCTGTTCGTGGTGGTTTGAGTGCAATAATCACTCGCTTATCTTTTGTCAATGGTTCTTCATGTTCTAAGACAGTTTCTGAGTCTTTTGTTTTTAAAACAACCTTGTACTCCTTAATACCACTATTATCTTCAATAGTAATTTGCAATGGTTTTCTTAAATTCCAATAGCCATTATTTTCACAACTTATTTTTGGTGCATTTCTCTCAAATGCATCTGAAAAATACACATAAAGTGCACCTGCAATCATTAAAATCATTATTAATAACCCTATGCTGGGTCTTTTTTTATTTGTTCTACTCAAACTAAATTTCCTCATATTATTCTTACTAATTTATTTTCATTTTCTGCATCTACAACAACAACCCTCTGCACATGCGCTATATTTAAGACTTCTTGCATTATTACATCTAAATCATACATTGTGGCTCCTGTTTTTTGAAAATCTTCTTCTTCGAGGCTTATGATTGCTACTTGTGCATTTTCATGTAAAACTAACCTAGCAAACAAGATAGCTTTCAAGCGGAACAAAGATAAGGGGAGATTTTTTTTGAGGCCTCTCATGCACACTTCATGATTTGCTTTCAATCTCAGCAATTCAGCTAAAGCGAATATGTTTTTTTTCTGAGTGTAACACTCCGGTTTTTGTAAATAACTTGCATAAAGTGCTGTTGCCATTTTTTCATTTATACTTACAGAGTTCACTTGAAACAACTCATATAATGAGCCTTGATTCTTACGTAAATCTATACTTAAATCACTCGATGCATTTACAGTTTTTTTGACTTTTTCAAACCAAGGGATGCAAGAGATTTTTTTATGCAACTCTCTCTCAGGACTCACTAATGATACTTTTTTATGCAATCTTAAAATATATGTGTATAATGCACTCGCATCTCCAAAAGAATCGTCATCAGTCAGTATTGTAATATTTTTTGCTTTTTCAATTGCTTTTAGAGATACCATAGTCTAATTATATCACATCTATACAAACCATCTACACTGAGACTCTAAAAGAACTCAAACCACAGTTCTTAAAAAGAATACTCTTATCCACATATAAATCTTTTAAAATAGTAAGTCCATACTATTTTGAATACTCTCATCTAAAAACTTAAAAAGTTCATCTTTATCATTGATTGCTTTTAAGTATTCACTTCTATTTTCATTCTCAATAAGTGGTGGAACAATATTATTTTGAATAGCCTGAAAAGCCATTATTAACCTTCCTACTCTTCCATTGCCATCAGCAAATGGATGTACTCTTTCAAATAAAATATGAAACTCTGCTATATCTTCTAAATTCATGTTATTGCTATTAAATTTATACAGCAAATTTTCTACATCATTTGAAATTTTATTAGGTGCTGATAATTTTATATCTACACCCTTGATATATCGGTCATCTCGTCTACATGCTCCAATAGGTTTAGAAATAAAATGAGGTGAAACTTTTAAAGCATCTTCAAACATAATGGCATGAATATCTTTTATAAAACTACTATCAATAATATTATCTTTATTAGCAGCCTCACGAACTATCACATCATAAGCTTTTGCAAATCCTAAGATAACAAGTTGTTCATGCAGTGGCTTATCTCCAGCAGTATTTCCATGTTCAAGTAACTCTTTTGTTTCACCAAAAGAGAGAGTTGTTCCCTCCATCGCATTTGAGTGATGGGTTATTGAAATACGAAGCTGTCTAAAAAGTTCTTCTCTTTGTTTTAGTGATAATTCATTGAGTTTTTGCATAGTTCACCCTTTATCTTTTTCTATATATTGTTCATTTTCGCAATAGTCTCTCCAAATTTTACATCTTGACCAATGTTTACATTTAAATCGAGCATCTCTTTTTGGGCTAAAATGACTATTGTCGAGCCCAT
>JALWON010000143.1 GCA_027083475.1 Sulfurimonas sp. | reverse complement strand
AGGTATCTTTTTGTGTATTGGTATATCATAAGAATCTATTACATTGACTCTTTTACTGTCAAAATGATGTTTAAATCTTCAAAATCTTCTATAAAATCTTCTCCAGCTTCTTGGGCAGATTCATTATCTTCATCATAAATCCAATGAACGACAATAGTGTGCTTTTTACTGTTTTAATCCAGTAAATCAAAAAAATTGAAAAAGAGTTTTGAACTTCCTGAATTGAAATAAGTGAGTTCTAAATTAAAAACTGTCTGTTGTGCTGGATCTGACTCAAAGTACTCTTCTAACCATTCGATGACAGGTGCATAGAATTCAAAAGTGTTTTCTGGGTATGACTTTCCTGTCATACTCATTATCCCATCAGTATGCAAACTTATTTTTGGTGTGCGTTTTGTAGCATCTAATTCTAAGTTTTTCATTTTATTTTTCCTTTTATATTATATATCAGTATGTATTTTTAAATGAAAGTATAATTTATCTTCATTTATAGGTATAAAATGATATTGGACACTTTTACACCGTTTTGCAATATCATATAAACCTATACCTGCACCCTTGTCATGCGCATTTTTTGCGCTACGACGGAGTTCCTTATAGCGTTGTTTTATGGCATCTTTGTCTAGGGTGTCAATATCTTTGAGTCTTGTTAAAAGTCGTTTTTTATCCTCTATCGAAACGATGTTTTTAGCTTCTAAAATATACTCAGAATCAGTTGTGTTTTTGATACAAGCAATAAAACCAAAGGGTACAATATGGCATTCTTGTGCATGTGCACTTTTAGAATAATTTATCATATTTTGACAAAGTTCTATAAAAATAATCGCGATATGCGCTATGGCTCCTCGACTTAAATTATCTTTTTCGAGTTTTGCTTCAAGACTTTCAAGCATATCTTCAACTTTTGCTTGTGTGAGTACACCTTCATAGTTCAGTAAAGAAACATTCACTTTATATCCTTGTATTTTAGCTTATCTATATAAAAACCAATTTAAATTTCAAAGCCAATGACTGTAATATCGTCATTTCTTTCATTATCTGCTACCATACTTTCATGCTTGTGCATGGTTTCTATAAATATCTTTTTTTGTTCACTCATGGGTTTTGTATGATTGCGTTTTATAATATTACCAAAACCTTTTTTTCCAAATGGAAAATCCTTTTCTCCACCATTTTGATCAATATAACCATCTGTAGTACAGTAAAATTTCATTCCTTCTTCTACAGAAATAAGGGTCTCTTTATAATCATACTCCGCATCACACTGTGTGTACCCAACAGAGTAACGGTTCCCTTTAAGCATTGTGTACTCACCATGTGCATCCACATAAAAAAGAGGAATCTGTGCACCAGAGAATTTTAAGATTTTTTCGCGTTTATTGTAGTAAATAATACCGCCATCAAAACCGGTATTGCTAATACTTGAACCCTGCTCTTGAAGGAGAAGAATTTTCATGGTTTTATTAAAGTATTTCATAATCCAAGCAGCACTTACTTCCATTTGTGGATCTTTTTTTATTTTAGCAACGACTTCTCGTTCTATGGCTTTGACTATCATGGTCACAAATGCACCAGGAACACCATGACCTGTGCAGTCTATATATAAAAGGAGTGCTTCATCTTCATGTCTGAGTGTTTCAAAAAGGTATATGTCTCCACCAACGGTATCTTTAGGTGACCAGTAGATGAAATAGTCTTTGAAAAAGTGTTCAAACATACTCTCTTTTGGAATGAGCGAGCCTTGAATTAAAGAAGCATATTCTATAGAGTCTCGTATGTTTTTATGTATATTTTCAAGGTTGCGTTTTGTTGCTTCCATTTCTGTAATATCTGTAAAAATTGCTGATTTGAGTCCTTGTGAACTCGGCAGTTCATCGCCATCGACAGAAAAAATATAATCTTCATTATTTTTAGAAATCATCACTTTCGTGATCTTGTGATTCTTCGTGTTTTCTACAATTTTGTCAATCCATAAAGTGCCATCTTTGAGGTATCTTTGGAGGTAATCACTTGGGGCAGCAGTATTAAAGGTGGTGCTGATAGTATTTGTTTTATATTTTGTTTTAAATGCTTCAAGATTTTTTACTTCAAAAAAATCCAAAAAGCTTTGATTTGCACTTGTGATATACTCGCCATCCGTTGTAATAACTAACTGTTCTTGTGAATCTAAAAGTGTTTGCACAAAACGAGTCTGCTTTTCTAATCTTTTAATCAGATAAAGAATGAGTGCAAGAGCAATACTAAAAGTAATCAACTGAACAAGGGCTTGCTCTTGTAAAGTGCTTGGATTATAATAAATAGTTGCCAAAGAAGAGAAAAGAAGTATGGAAATAGTTCCTATAACAAGCCTTGTAATACTCTTTTTTTTATTTTGCATCAATGACATGAATAAATCCTCAGAAAATTTATAAGATTATAACACTTTTTAAAGAAAAAATAGGATAAAATGAAAAATAAATAATTCTTCATTAAGGAAATCTATGTTTGAAGTCATTATCGGTCTTGAAGTCCATGTCCAATTAAACACTAAAACAAAACTTTTTTGCTCGTGCCCTACGAGTTTTAATCACAAACAAAATGTCAATACCTGTCCTACCTGTTTAGCACTCCCTGGGGCTTTACCCGTTCTCAATCAAGAAGTTCTTCAAAAAGCAGTGATGCTTGGAAGTGCTCTTGGGGCTACCATTAACCGTACTTCTTACTTTGATAGAAAATCCTATTTTTACCCAGATAGTCCGACAGCGTACCAGATTACACAGTTTTATACACCTATTATTCAAAATGGTACTTTAGATATTGACTTAGCAGATGGAACAAAAAAGACAATTCGTGTTGGTTTTGCACATATTGAAGCGGATGCGGGGAAAAATATTCATGATGGTGATATTTCAAAAGTAGATTTAAACCGTGCGGGAACACCACTGCTTGAGATTGTAACGCAACCAGATATGCGAAGTGCAGAAGAAGCTGTACTCTACTTGAAAAAACTCCACTCGATTATTCGCTACCTCGATATAGGAGATGCAAATATGCAAGAGGGCTCTTTTCGTGTGGATGTGAATGTCTCTATTCGTCCAAAAGGGGATGAAAATTTATACACACGTGTAGAGATTAAAAATATTAACTCTTTTAAGTTTATTGAAAAAGCGATAGAAGTTGAGGTGATTCGTCAAAGTGAAGCATGGGAAGATGGTGTTTATGAAGATGAAATATTTCAAGAGACACGCCTTTTTGATCAAGTCAAACAAGAGACACGTTCTATGCGAGGGAAAGAAGAGGCCGCTGATTATCGATACTTCCCTGAACCTGATTTACTAAAGGCCGTTGTGAGTGATGCCATGTTTGAAAAATATTCACAAATTCCAGAACTCCCAGATGCAAAAAAAGAGCGTTTTGTCAAAGAGTATGGTGTGAGTCTATACAATGCAGATGTGATTACTGCTTCTATAGAAACAGCCCACTATTTTGAACGTATGATGCAAGCAGGAATTAGTGGAAAAAATGCAGCTACTTGGCTTACAGTAGAACTGCCTGCTCGTTTTAAAGGAGATGTGAATCTCACAAATTCTCCAGTCGATGCAGACAAGCTTGCCCTTTTAGTTAAACGTATTGAAGATCAAACTATTAGTGGAAAAGCAGCTAAAGAGGTGCTTGATTATCTCATGGAGCATGAGGCGGATGTTGATAGTGTGATAGATACTTTAGGTCTCAAACAGATGACAGACACAGGGGCACTAGAAGCAATGTGTGATGCAATCATTGGTGCAAATGCAGATAAAGTAACAGAGTATCAAAATGGAAAAGAGAAACTGTTTGGATTCTTTGTTGGACAGGTAATGAAAGCGAGTAAAGGGAGTGCAAATCCGCAAGCTGTAAATGAAATACTTAAAGCAAAGCTAGGTTAGTATGAATCTTCTGAAACGTTTTATCGTTGATAGTGCTTATGCAGTGCAAACTTCTAAAGGCTATCAAAAACGGAAACGTTTTTTTTATAATCTCCTTGAAAATGGTGAGAATCGGTATAAAAAATATTTTGATACAGTGATGATTACACTGATATTTGTCAGTATTGCCATTTTAATTCGGGAAGTAAAACATGAGCTTCCTTTTCATCTTGTTTTTTTTAACAGTTATGTTATCTCCATTATTTTTTTTATAGAGTACCTTCTGCGTTTTTGGGTCTATGGAAGTGTCTCTCAAGCAATCATCAAACGCTACGAGTACGATACCTATCTTGGGCGAAAATTTAAACTGCATAAGGCGTTGAGAAATATTCTTCGCTTTAAATTGGCATATATTTTTTCTCCTCGTGCTATTGTTGATTTACTTGCGGTATTACCTTTCTTCCATGAACTGCGTTTACTCCGTATTTTTATTTTGTTTCGTGTTTTTAAACTTTTTCGTTATACCCAGAGTTTTCAAACCATGGCTTCTGTTTTAGCCACAAAAAAGTTTGAGTTTTTTACACTTGCTATGTTTGCTGCTATGGTCGTTTTTGTTTCGTCTATCTTGATTTATGTAATGGAAGCGAACAATACAGCATCTCCGATTGACTCTTTATATGAGGCTTTTTACTGGTCTATTGTGACAATCTCTACTGTGGGCTATGGTGATATGGTGCCTTTAAGTGACGAGGGAAGATTTGTGGCTATGCTTGTGATTATTTCGGGTATATCTGTCCTTGCATTTACAACATCACTTTTTGTTTCGGCTTTTACAGAAAAACTTGATGAAATTCGTGAAGTGAAAACCATAGAAAATATCTCTAAAATTAATAAATTTTATATTATATGTGGTTATCAAGAAGTGGCTCGTGAAGTTGCATTCTCTTTGGTGCAGAAGCATAAAAATCTCATTATCTTAGATGAAGATGAAAAACGGATTGAAAATGCGAAAAATGATGGTTTTATTGCCCTCAATTATAACCCGGGGAGTGTAGAGAGTTACGAAAAACTGCATGTCAATATCAACACACAGGTACAGGCTGTTTTATGTTTGATGGAAGATGATGTAGAAAATGTGTATACTGCTCTCACTGTGCGTTCTATTAACAAAGATATAGATATCTTATCTTTGCTGATGAATGAAGCAAATCGTAAAAAATTGACATATGCAGGTGTCAATGAGATAATATATCCACAAGAACTTGTGGGGATGATAGTCAAAGAACTTGTTGGACAACCTGTCGCCTTTGAAGCAATTCATGAGTTAAGAAGTGAAAACTCTACGATTAATATTCATGAAATAGTGATTTCTAAAAGAGTTCTTGAAAACTATGCTTTAGTGAGTGAACTTGAAAACCAACGCTACCGATTAGTGTTGCTTGGTATTTATAAAAACAGATATAAAAAGTTTTATTTTAATCCTTTAGATGACACCTTACTTGAAGAGGGAGACTATGTCCTGATGATAGGGAATAAAGTATTTTTAAAAGAGTTTGAAACCCATCTCAATAAAAAGAGTGAATCATGAAAAATGTAACGGCTTTTGTTTTTGGTTTTAATAACTATGCAACGGAAATTATTGATAATATTGTTACAGAATATAAGCAAGTCTATCTTT
The DNA here is from genome assembly GCA_027083475.1 of Sulfurimonas sp. Taxonomy (GTDB): domain Bacteria; phylum Campylobacterota; class Campylobacteria; order Campylobacterales; family Sulfurimonadaceae; genus Sulfurimonas. Next base: position 653 of record JALWON010000143.1, on the reverse strand, counting down.
TTTCTTTAGATAAAGTCCAAAAAGAGTATAAAGGCAAAACAATTCATGTTTTTGATTTAGATGATGAGTGGAATGAGATAGAAACATTGATGGATACAGAAGAGACTATTGCCTTTTGTACACTCGAAGATGATGCGACAAATATTTTTTTGACAATCTCTTTGCGAGCGAGTTTTGCACATTTGGTGATTGTCTCTTTAGCAAAAGATAAAGAGAGTGCTAACAAACTTGAAATGGCAGGGGCAAACAAGGTCATTCCCATTGTGAAAACAACAGCAGATATCATTTCAAATATGATGAACAGACCTATTGCAACAAAAGTATTGCACAATATTTTATATGAAGAGAGTGATCTCAAAATTGCACAAATCAGTGTGCAAAATGCAGAAAAATTTCATGGAGAATTTCCAGCAGATATTGATTGGAGTCGTTATCATGGTATCATTGTTCTTTCGATTATTCATGAAGATATGAGTAAAGAGTTTATTTACTCTTCGCAAACAAAACATAAGGCTTTAGTGGATGGCGATATTTTGGTTGTGACGGGCTATGAAGCAGATATACTTGAATTTGAGAAAACTATAGGAAGGAGACACTATGTCGATTGGGGTAATTGGAGCTGGTAAATGGGGCTTAGCATTAGCCTTTGCTTT
>JALWON010000142.1 GCA_027083475.1 Sulfurimonas sp. | reverse complement strand
TGCTTATTCCAGCACTGAGTCTGCTTGGAATAGAGTTTAATTTTGCAAAAGCAATAGGACTTTTTGTCAATGGAATTACTACACTCTCCATAACTATAAAAAATCTAAAAAGCGGTGTGCTCTCATTTGTTGAAATATTGCCCTATTTACTAGTGAGCATTGTGTTTGCTTACCTTGGGGCACATACAACAGTATTTATCTCGAAAAATATTGTACAAATTTTGCTCCTGTTATTTATATTTTTAAGTGTTGCCATGATGTTCACACACTTGCATTATCAAACATCAAAACGACAACATTCCCGTTTTCTTATTGGCAGTATAATATCTTTAATTGCTTTTATTGGCGGGCTTCTTGGTGTAGGGGGAGGTGCTGTTTCTCTTCCCTTGTTTATGCTGCTAGGGATTGATACAAAAAAAAGTATATCTCTCACAAGTGTACTCATCCCTTTTGTAAGTTTTAGTGGGTTTGCCAGTTATGTAACATTTGTACAAATGGATTGGCTTTTACTTAGTATTGTAGGCATTGCTGCTATGCTTGGAGGCATTGTTGCACATGCAATTACAAAGAAAATAACCAACGAAAAACTCTTAAAAATTTTCATAGCATCTGTTTTACTCGGAGTAAGTATTGCTATGAGTATAAAGGAATTATGATGAAAATAGAGCTTTCAAAAAATGAAATTAAAGATTATGAAAAGATTATTTTTGATGATAACTTACTCTTTGAACTCAATGCAATTCCACAAATGGTTGTCAATAAAGATAGAGTGATTGTACGTGTCAATAAAAAATTTACCAAACTTTTTGAATATAGCAGTGATGAGATTTTAGGCAAGCAAACAGTGACACTTACCCCTAGTTTAGAAAAATTTGAAGAGTATCGTCAATATTTTGTACAAACAAAAGAGGGAATTATAAAAAATGAAGAGTTGGAGTACAAGAAAAAAGATGGCACACTCTTTTGGGTGAAACTTGAGGGCAACTCTATCAATAAAAATCCTCGTGAGCTTTTGATACTCTGGTCGTTCATAGACATTACAAAAGAAGTGTACTATCGTAAAGAGCTAGAGCTACTTGCTTCAACCGACCCAATGACTCATCTTTATAACCGTCGTTACTTCAGTGAAATAGCAACTACTGTTGTGAAGCTTGCCAAACGCAGCGGGCTTGTTTATTCTGTCATTATGCTTGATATTGATAAGTTTAAACACATTAACGACACTTATGGACATACAATAGGCGATGAAGTAATTATTGTTCTAGCAAAAGTACTCAAATACAACAGTAGAGAGAGTGATATAGTAAGCCGATGGGGAGGAGAAGAATTTGTTGTTTTACTCCCTCAAACAACGAAAGATGGTGCCATGACAATTGCCGAAAAATTAAGAAAAAACGTAGAAGCACTCAATGTAGTTGCTACAGATAATAAAAAACTTTGTTTTACTATCAGTTTGGGAGTGGCAACTACAGATTTTGAC
>JALWON010000141.1 GCA_027083475.1 Sulfurimonas sp. | reverse complement strand
GAAGTAAGGTTCTCAGCAATTTGCTCTGCAGCAAAACTTGCTTTACCAATACCTGCATGGATATTCCCTTTTTTGTCAACACGGAAGTTTACTTGACCGCCTTTAACATTTTTAACAGCAGTTGCAACATCTGGAGTTACAGTTCCTGTTTTAGGGTTAGGCATAAGACCTTTTGGCCCTAGAATACGACCGATTTGTCCAACAAGACCCATACAGTCTGGCGCAGCAACAACTACATCAAAGTTAAAAATTCCAGCTTTAATATCTGCAACTAAATCGTCAGTTCCAACGATATCAGCACCAGCAGCTTTAGCTTCATCAGCCTTAACACCCTTAGCAAATACTGCAACACGAACAGTTTTACCAGTACCATGTGGAAGTACAAGTGCACCACGAACCATCTGGTCAGCGTGACGAGGATCCACATTTAAGTTCATAGCAATTTCAACAGTTTCGTCAAATTTTGCACTTGTTAAATCTTTTACAGTTGCAGCAGCTTCGGTTACACCGTAAGCTTTGCTAGCATCTATTTTTTCTACTAATTGTTTATATCTTTTGCTCATAGTCAAATTCTCCATCTAAATTCTTCCACAAATATTTTAAATCACTGTGGTTTGTGATTGACAGGTTAAACCTAGTCTACTATTTCGATACCCATTGAACGTGCAGTACCCGCTAGAGTATTAGCTGCCATATCTTTGTCATCTGTATTTAAGTCGGCAATTTTTGCATCAACTACTTCCATAAGTTGTGCACGAGTAATTTTTCCAACTTTATTATTAAGTGGATTATCCGTACCTTTCTTAAGGTTAGCAGCCTTCATAAGAAGAGCAGATGCTGGTGGTTGCTTAGTGATAAAAGAAAAACTTCTATCAGTATAAACAGTAATTACAACTGGAACTTTAAATCCCATTTTGTCTTTAGTCTTTTCATTGAATGCTTTAGTGAATTCCATGATGTTAACACCACGTTGTCCTAATGCTGGTCCAACTGGTGGAGCCGGGTTTGCTTTACCAGCGTCAATATGTAACTTGATATAATCCATAACTTTTTTTGCCATGATATTTCCTTTGTGTTTATTTTATTCGCTTAACTGTGTTAAGCTTAAGTCTCTTCATAAAACCTAAACTTAACACAGTCAAAAATGTATTAGATGATTTTCTCTACTTGTGTGTAAGAGATATCAACAGGTGTAGCTCGACCGAAGATTGAAACATTTAGTTTAAGTGTTCCATGCTCTAGATCATACTCATCTACAGTTCCAGTAAAGTTTGCAAATGGTCCATCTATAATACGAACTGTTTCACCATTATCAAAAAATACTTTTGGTTTTGGTGCAGCACGATTATTGACACGATCAAGAATAACATTAATATCATGCTCACTAAGTGGTGTAGGAGTATTACCTTCACCAATAAAACCAGAAACTTTTGGTACAGATTGAATAAGATGTTGAATCTCTGTATTAAGTTCTAGTTTTGCAAAAACATATCCAGAGTAAAGTGAACGCTCACTGACTTTTTTCTTACCATCTTTTACTTCGATAACATCTTCTGTAGGAACGATAACTTCTGTAATAAACTCTTGAAGACTCATCTCTTCAATCATATTGAAGATTGCATCTCTAACTTGTCTATCATTACCGTAAGTTTGAATTGAGTACCATTGTTGTGCCATTTTCTATCCTTACCCTAATATTGTTTTCATAACTGATGACATTAGTAAATCTACTAAAGCTAAAAATGCAGCAATAACACTCACTACTATAATTACAGATATATATGCTTGCTTTACTTGCCCACCTGTTGGAAAGATTACTTTATCTAGTTCGCTTTTTGCTTGTCTAATATGTTTACTTAAGTTCATAATTACTTTCCATTCTAAATTTCAAATAGTATCTATTATTAGTGAAACTCTAAAGTTTAACTAATAATAAATAGTGGCAGGCGTAGGGGGACTCGAACCCGCAACACCCGGATTTGGAATCCGGTGCTCTACCATTGGAGCTATACGCCTATAAAAAACCAAGAAAATTCTTGGTTTAAATTCTCTAAAAAGAAAAAGTTATTATAACTTCATCTCTTTATGAGTTGTGTGCTCACGACACCATTTACAATATTTACGTACTGAAAATTTCTCTGTATGAGTCTTTTTGTTTTTTGTTGTGTGATAATTACGTCTAGTACATTTCTCACAACCTAAGTGAATTGCTTCTCTCATGTTATATTTACCTTTAAAGGATTAAATAATTCGCAAAAGCGAATTATTTAATGATTGATGCAACAACACCAGCACCAACAGTTCTTCCACCCTCACGGATAGCGAAGTTAGTACCAACTTCCATTGCAATTGGGTGAATTAACTCAGCAGTAATACTTACGTTATCACCTGGCATAACCATTTCAGTACCTTCTGGTAATGTAATAGCACCAGTAACATCAGTTGTACGTACATAAAACTGAGGACGGTAGTTTGAGAAGAATGGTGTATGACGACCACCCTCATCTTTACTGAGAACATAAATTTCTGCAGTAAATGTTGTGTGTGGGTTAATTGTACCTGGCTTACAAAGTACCTGTCCACGTTGAACATCTTCTTTAGCTATACCACGAACTAGAATACCACAGTTATCACCAGCGATACCTTGATCCATTTCTTTACGGAACATTTCAACACCAGTAACAGTAGTTTTCTGAGTATCAGTAATACCTACGATTTCTACTTCTTCACCAACATTGATAGTACCACGATCGATTTTACCAGTAACAACTGTACCACGACCAGAGATTGAGAAAACATCTTCAATAGGCATTAAAAAATCTTTATCTGTTTCACGAACTGGATCAGGAATCCATGCATCAACAGTTGCCATTAGTGCTTTAATCTTATCAGACCACTCACCAAGAGTACCAGTTTTAGCTTCTTCAAGAGCTTTAAGTGCAGAACCCGCAGTAATTGGAGTATCATCACCTGGGAAGTCGTACATATCAAGAAGTTCACGAATTTCCATCTCTACTAATTCCATAAGTTCTTCATCATCAACCATATCTTCTTTGTTCATGAAAACAACGATGTAAGGAACACCAACTTGCTTAGAAAGAAGGATGTGCTCACGAGTTTGTGGCATTGGGCCATCCGCTGCAGAAACAACAAGAATAGCACCATCCATTTGAGCAGCACCAGTAATCATGTTCTTAACATAATCCGCGTGACCTGGACAGTCAACGTGTGCATAGTGACGGTTGTCAGTTTCGTACTCAACATGTGAAGTAGCGATTGTAATACCACGTTCTCTCTCTTCTGGAGCATTATCGATTTGATCATAATCCATAAGTGCAGCACCATTAGTTACTGCTAATACTGCTGTAATTGCAGCTGTTAGTGTTGTTTTACCGTGGTCAACATGTCCGATTGTACCGATGTTTACGTGGGGTTTCGTTCCACGTTCAAATTTTTCTTTTGCCATAGTTTTCTCCTATTAGTTTGTGAATTGAAATGGAATTATATCCAAAAATCATTCAATTATTGCTTAAATATATATAATTTTTCTATTATGGTGCTGACGGTGGGATTTGAACCCACGGCCTCTTACTTACCAAGCAAGTGCTCTACCCCTGAGCCACGACAGCTTCAAGATTATATTAAGCAATAATTGCATAATTCTTTGTTTATTAATTTTATTAGTTTTTTGTGATTAGATGACTATATAGATATTTATATACTATATTATATAGTTATGAAGTAAAGGACGAAATTGTACTTCAGCTTCCAGAAGTTTTGCGTTTATGGAGCGGGTGAAGGGATTCGAACCCTCGACAGCCTGCTTGGAAGGCAGGAACTCTAGCCACTGAGTTACACCCGCATTAAACTGATGGTGGTGAGGATAGGAGTCGAACCTATGAACCCGTAGGGAGCGGATTTACAGTCCGCCGTCGTTGGCCACTTGACTACCTCACCACAAATTATATAAGTAAACTTATATCTTTTCTGGTCTAACACTGTTTCTAATATTCAAATTTCAATGGTGCCGACACGAGGATTTGAACCCCGGGCCTGCTGATTACAAATCAGCTGCTCTAGCCAACTGAGCTATGTCGGCATCGAAATTGAGTCAGAATTATAGTCCTTTTCAATTTCAATGTCAAGGGTTTTTCTAAAAATATATTAAATTTCCATCTTTTAGTATTTTTACATCCCATTTTCCTCTATATTCCTCTATCTCATCAGTGATTCTTTTAAAGAATGATGGCTTAATGTGATTAATATAAAGTTGTAAATCCTCTCTTTTGATGTCTTCTAACATCTCAAAAAGTATTTTTGGTGTTAAATGTTTAGAGTTTATTGCTAAATCTTTAAACTCACTTGGAAAAGAACACTCAACTACTATACTTGAAATCTTTTTATTTTTATTAATCTCTTCTATAGCATTATCTAAGGAGTATGTATCAGCCGTAATCAAAACACTTTGCTCTTCTTTTGTGTAAACATAACCACAACTAGCAACTGTGTGATCAGTATAAAATGCCTTTATTCTCTCATCATTTCCTATAGTATACTCTTTATCTACTTCTATTATTGTATAGGTAACGGCCATTTCATCTGAAAGAGTGAGAGGTATAACACTAAAGTCTGGCCAAATTGTATTGTTAAGAAAATTCTCTTTTATTGCTTGGATAGTCTCAGGTAATCCTATAATATTTAGAGATTTTTTTCGTAAGTTAAAATAGTTATCTAATATGTAAGCAATATCTATAATATGATCGAGATGTGAATGTGTCATCCATATATTTTCTATATCTATACTTTCTATATTTAAAGGTTCTAGTAAATTACCTGCATCTATAACATTTTTTTTGTTAAGGTAAAAAGCACTTGTTCCATAACCTTTTGATTTCGTACCATAGGCTCCTAAAATTTTAATCTCTTTTTTTTCATTAAGAGGTGCTTGATCCTCATACCTATCGCTAAAACTTTCACGTACGGTTTCGATCTTCTCTAAATTCTTAAAAAAAAGATCTACGAGCTGTGGATCAAAATGCTCACCCCTCTCTTCATGAAGAAGCTTAAATATCCGCTCATTACTCCATGCTTTTTTATAAACACGATCACTTCCTAGTGCATCAAAAACATCCGCTAAAGCAGTAATTCGACCATAAATGTGGATCTCTTCACCTTTTAGTTTTCGCGGGTATCCTGTTCCATTCCATTTTTCATGATGCTCGTAGGCAACGATTGAAGCAGCTTGAAGAAGTGGTTTTTTTGAATTTTTTATCATCTTGTGACCGAGTTCTGCATGAGTGTTCATGATGAAGCGCTCATTCTCATCAAAACGACCAGGTTTATTTAAAATACTATCTGGAATAGCTACTTTACCAATATCATGCATTGGACTTGCCTGTTTGAGAAGTTCGGATTCCTCTTCATCGAGTCCATATGCTAGTGCTAAGATTTTTGAGTATTCTGCAACACGTTTAACATGGTTTCCTGTCTCTTTTGACCTACTCTCTGCTATAGAACCCATTGTAAAGACAACCTCTTTTTGTGTCTCTGTTATCTCTATGGCTAATTTAGCAGAGACAAGTGTTTCTGCTGCATAAGTACTAGCCAAGGTAAGACGTTCTAAATCTCTATCCTCAAACTCGCTATTTTCTCCATGATGATTCACAACCTGAAAAGCGCCTATGATATTTTCATCATAATCATACATCGGAATAACCATTATACTTTTTGTTCTGTAACCAGTTTGAGAATCTACTTCTTTATTAAAACGTTCATCAAGATAGGCATCAGCAATAATTTCGCGTTGTCCATTCTCTATGGCTGCACCTACTATTCCCGATCCGACAGGAACTTCTAATCGACCAACTTCTTGAGCTACCTTTGTCCAGAGAGTTTTTTTATCTTCAGAGACAACCCAGATACTACATCTATCAGCACTTGTAAGTGAACGCCCCAGTTTTGCGAGAACCACTAGTATTTCATCATAGTCTGTAAGCGAAGAGACTTCTGCTAAATAAGTAAAAACATAATCAAGTATCTCATTAGCTGTTAAACTTTTAGTATCTCTGTGCATAGCTTCTCCATTGTATTAGAGCTATTATAACATTTAGTCGCTATAATTGCATGAAATATTATTTATTATAAAAATAGGATCTACACTTTATGTTAAAAATACTCTTTTCTCCCTCTGAGGGTAAAAACCTCGGTGGAATAAAATCCCAACA
>JALWON010000140.1 GCA_027083475.1 Sulfurimonas sp. | reverse complement strand
TTTGCCGAGGAGTTAGGAATTGGTGAAAAAGTAGCCTCTATAACAGAAGAGGCAATGAGTGGACGGCTTGATTTTTTTGAGTCTTTACAACAAAGAGTGGCACTTTTAGAGGGGCTTGATTTTGCACTTGTTGAAAAAATCAGTCAAAATCTCCCTTATATGAAAGGGGCAAAAGAGACTATCGCTGCACTCAAAGCCAAAGGCATAAAAGTAGTCTGTTTTTCTGGAGGTTTTCGCACAGCAACAGGATATGCAAAAGAGATACTCGGATACGATGCTGATTTTTCAAATGTCTTGCATGAAAAAAATGGAAAACTAACAGGGCTTGTCGGGGGTGATATGATGTTTTCACACTCCAAAGGCGATATGCTTGTGCGTTTACAAAACATATTGGGTGTGAGTGAAGAAGAAACTTTGGTGTGTGGAGATGGTGCAAACGACTTGAGTATGTTTGCACATGCTGGTACACGTGTTGCGTTTTGTGCACGAGAAATTTTAGAAAAAGAGGCAAATGTTATCATTAAAGAGAAAGATTTGACCAAAATACTGGAGAAGATATAAATGTTAAAAAATACAGTGTGGAGACAATACCACAAAGAGAATGATTTTAGAGAGAAGCTTAGCGAATTTTGTAAAATGGATATGTTAGAGATTATCGCAGATGATAAAGTGCTGTATGGTGTTCTCAAAGCAAAATTGACAAAAAAAGAGTTAAAACTTTTTGCGATGGATACCGCAGAGATTGGTGATGAAGTGCTAAAGAATGAATTTTCTTACGATGATGCTGCTTTAGAAAAAGCAAAGTTTAAACTCTATAAAAAACTCAAGCAAGACAAAACACGTTTAGAATTTCGTGAGAGTGCTTTACTTTAGGAGTATCTTAAAAGATACTCTCCTCGATTTTTCTTTCTCTTCTCTACCATTTTTCAATCTGTTTTTTGTGTAACTATTTGCACTCCCTTTGAGTAACTTTGTGAGTAAAACTTGTGCTTGTTTATCACTCGATTTGAAAATAAAATGCAGTGTATTGTAAGCTCTTGCAAGTGAGAGTTTTGCATTTTTAAGATATGTTGTACTAAAATCTGCTCCTCTCCACTCACTTGATGTATGCCCGTTGATTTCAAAACTCTCTATAATATCTTGATTATTTTTTAAAAAAGTCATTATTTTTTGTGAGAAATGTTTGAAGAACTTTTTTTGTTGCATGCTCAGTGTTGCGACTCCAGCTTGAAAGTAAAGATTCTTTTTGAGTAATTGAATGCTTAAATCTTCACCTATAAAGAGCTCTTTTTTTGCTATCTCTTCTTTGAAAATTTGCGTGAGTACTTCATAAACACTTCGTGTATCAAGTGCTATTTGTGCCATACTTGCATCTTTATTTAATTTTACAAGCCACATATTTGCTTCTTGGGAAGTGGCATCTGTATGCACACCTGCTACACCAACTTGTGAATTGTGTAAAATACTCAGGGCATGAAAGGCATCATAATTATCACTGCCATAATGCTCTTGTTTTAAAAGGGAAAGATGTGCATCAAAAAGCATGACTAATGCATCTGTATTATAGGCATCTTTGACATAACCAACACCCATAAGCATACCGTTAGAAAACTCTTTTATGTCATTGAGAACACTCGAATAGGTAGTGAAAATGACTTGGTCATAGATGATATTTTTATATAAATCAAATTTTATAAGGCGTACTTGCTCTTTTCTTGTGTCATCATATTGGCTTAGAGCAATGACAAAATTGTTATCATGGAGTTTTATGATTTTGTGAGGGGTTATAAGTTTATCTCCCTCATAATGTTTGAGCCATCGTTTGTTCCCATTTTCATCAATGCGCAGCAGTGTTACATCTGTATGTTTATCGTAATGTGTCGCATTCAGGACGATGAGGGAACCATCCTCTGCTTCAACAGCGTCTATGCCTGTGTCATCATACTGTGTGCCATACTTTTTACTCCAGAGTTTTTGTCCATTTCGTGAAAATCGTGTTAAAAAAATATCATTTTTTCCAAGTCCAGTTTGAAACATATTATCTGCGGTATCCCTTGAGGTGAGTGAAGATCCAATGGCTAATACCCCTCCATCGCGAAGCAAGAGAAGATGATGCATCCTGTCATAATTCTTTGTTCCAAATTTTTTTGAAAAAATCACTTGAGCAGAAGCATTGAGTTTGACAATAAGCAAAGACCCATCCATAGTATAGCCACCGATAAAGTAGCCATTTGCAGGTGTTTTTACAAGGGCAACTGCTTTAGAAAAGTTATGAATACTGAGATTTTTATTGAAGAGGATTTCTGCTTTTTGATTGACTTTGAGAAGATGCATAAAAATCCCTTGCTTTGCATGAGTATCTGAGAGATAATCAAAAGCATTGGTATATGTTTTTGTACCTGAAAGTGTTTGTGCATACTCTGTAGAGAAACCAACAGCCGTGATAGAACGGTCATAATCTTGCGTAATATCAAAGAGTTTTGCATCAAATGGCTTATGGACAATTAATGAAAACTCTTTTGTTTGAGCAAGAAGCAGGGTGTGAAGGAACACACTCAAGAGAAGCAGATATTTCAAAAGCGGCTACTCTACTGTTACACTTTTTGCTAAGTTTCTTGGCATATCGACATCATTTCCAAGTCTGACAGAGATTTCTAAAGATAAAAGTTGCACAACAACCATCATCTCAAAAAATTCTAACATATAATCAGCATGATTTTGTGTTGGAATATAATCATCTGCTTTGTCAAATACAAGCGGACTGATAGCACAAACCGTTGCATCCCTTGCACTAAGTTCTTCGACATTACTTTTACTTTTTTCATATAAAAGATGTTGTGGGAGCAGGGCAATGGTAAAGAGTTCTGGGTCAGCTAAGGCAATAGGCCCATGTTTCATCTCTCCACTCGGATAGCCTTCTGCATGCAGATAAGAAATCTCTTTGAGTTTGAGTGCACCCTCAAGGGCTAATGGGAAGAAAACATCACGACCAATAAAGAAAAAACCATGCCCATGTAAGTAGCGTTTTGAGAGTCGTTTGACTCTTTCATGGAGTGTATCACTCACTTGCACACTTGCAGGCACCTCACGAAGCAGTTGGATTTGTTTTGTAATCTCATCTGCTGCAAGAGTCTCTCTTTTTTGTGCGAGGTAGAGACTGAGCATCCAAAAGATTGTCACTTGTGTTGCAAAAGCTTTTGTAGAAGCAACTCCTTTTTCTACACCTGCACGGGTTAAGATACTTGCATCGGCTAAACGTACCATAGAAGAGTTGTCTACATTACAGATAACAAGTGTTTTGAGTCCTGCTTTTTTTGCCATTTTAAGCGTTTCAAGTGTATCTGCTGTTTCCCCACTTTGTGAAATGACCACAAAAAGAGTATCGGGAGTTAAAATAGGGTCACGGTAACGCAGTTCTGAAGCAACTTCAACAGAAGTTTTGATGTGGGAGTGGCGTTCAAACATATAGGATGCGGTTAAGGCTGAATGGTACGATGTTCCACAAGCACAGAGTTTAATCTCGTTGATGTTCTCAAAAAGATTTGTATCAAGTTCATCAAAGACAACTTCTGTTTCTGTGAGTCTGCCAAGGAGGGTATCAGAAATAACAGTGCTTTGCTCATAAATCTCTTTTTCCATAAAAAATCTATAGCCATCTTTTTGTGCAGAGAGTTTGTTGGTGGAGAGTTTTTGAAAGATTGGCTCTTTTTTGGTGCCAGTGGCATCAAAAATTGCAATTTCATCTTTGGTGACATAGCCATAATCACCATCTTCAAAGTAGTTTACATCAGTGCATTGTCCAATAAGCGGGGTATCTGAAGATGCAAAGTATTTTTCATTTTCTGCATTGATACCGACTAGCATAGGTGAGCCTTGTTTTGCAAAAAATATTGTTTTGTCCTCACTTTTTGTAACAAGTAAGATAGCATAGGCACCCTCGAGTTGGCTCACTGTTTTTGTAAATGCTTCAAAGGCTGAAGCAGCACTTTTGAGATTTTTTTCAAATTGGTGTACGATGACTTCGGTGTCTGTTTGACTTAAAAATGTTACACCCTCAGCCACTAACTCCTTTTTAAGTTCTGCGTAGTTTTCTATGATACCGTTATGTACTACATAAGAGCTTTCTCCTAAATGTGGATGGGCATTAAGTTCTGTTGGTTTTCCATGGGTTGCCCAACGGGTATGCCCAATGCCTGCTGCAAAAGAGTCTGTCACAAACTCTTTTGTTTTCTCTTCTAAGTTTACTAGTTTTCCAATCGCTTTATAGCTTTGAAAGTCATGATCTTGTAAAACAGCAATTCCTGCTGAGTCATAGCCACGATACTCTAACTCTTTTAACCCTGCTAAGAGTATGCCTTTCGTATCTTTTTCCCCGAGATAACCAACGATTCCGCACATATTTACTTTCCTTTTTCTAATAACTTAAAAATTTTGTCTCTATTATCACATAGTTTATTTTGTTTTTCTATTAAGAAGCTGTCTTTTACCTTATATTTGCTCGAATGTATCTTTGCTGTAACAATATTGATGTGTAATGTTTCAAAAATATTCATAATATAGGCAAGTAATCCTTTTTGGTTGCTTGTATGGACACTGATTTCGGCATGTGTTTTAGAATAATCACAATCAAGTGTGATTTCACTGCTTGCAATGTTGATATTGTGTATATGGACTTGACGTGTCATATCAAATGCATTGTCAATAATGTCTTCAACTGCAACAAGCTCATTGCCTTGAACATTTTTAGTAAAATCAATACGAAAGTATTTGACATTATCAAAGAGTGTGAAAATTTCCATATTGGCAACATTGAGATTTGCGAGTGAAGAGAGGAGGTAGCCGATATTGAGTGGAATTTTGCGGTAAATTTCTATGGTAAGATTTTCTTTGTTTTTGATTTTGAAATCATATTCTTGTATCTCTTTGGCAATTTTATAGATTTCTAAAATATCATCTACAGAGTGTTTAAAAAAGAAAAGGTTTGATTCTATAGTGAGAATCTTTTTCTGTTGCAAACGCGAGAGTGCTTGAAATGTGGCATTTTTCTTGATTCTATTTTCAACAATGAGCCGTTTTTTTGCATCGGTGATTCTATCGGAATTTTCGGCAATTTCTAAGGCATTGATGTAGAGGTCATAAAGTAGTTTTGAGTTAAAAGAGTTATAAGTATCGCCACCTACACCATTAATATCAGCATAGGTGAGGATATATAAAAGATTCAGATTTTTCGTATCTTGGATTTTAGACATAAAACTGTAGAGCCTTTTCTCGTTATGAATATTCTCTTTAAACGCAACACTACTCATAAGGATATGGTGCTTTACTAAAATGATAGCTCTTTGTATGAGTTCTTGGGAGAGTCCAAGTTTTGTTAAAAATGGAGCGATGAGACGAGCACCTACTTCACTATGGTCCTGTTTTCTTCCTTTGCCTGTATCGTGAAAAAGTGTAGCAATTTTAAGAATGAGTTTCTCTTCAGCAGAGAGGGCATTATGTAACTCTGCAATAAAATCTTCTTGAATATTTTCAAGCGCTTGGACACACTTGATAGAGTGAATATCTACAGGGTAATGATGGTAGCCATCAAACTGTGGCAAGTGCATTACTTTGCGAAAATTTGCAAACAGATGGTGCAAGACACCAGCATCATAAAAAAGTTTCAAATAAGAGTAGAGATGTTTTTTCGATAAGAGTTGTCTTAAAAGCTGATATGTTCTTTTTTCTAAAGGGTGTGTGATTTGTGTATAGGTAAATTGATTGAGAAAACCTGCATCGTATTGGTGGACTTTATCTTCACGGCTGACTAAGATTTCCAAAAGAGTATTGATGTCTAAAATTTTGAGATTATACGAAGCATAGAGTCTATTTTCAAGTTCATAGACACCTTTACGGATTTGATGGTGTCTAAATTTACTGACATAAGCCATATCTGCGATGTAAGGTCGAACCATTTTTTTGACAAAGATTTTTGTAAAGTTACTGATACGCCATTGTGCTTCTAAAACTTTACTCACCATTTTTTGTTGTTTCTTAAACCCTAACATAGCAGAGACTTCGGGAACATACTCTAAAAGGAGTTTGTCCTCTTGTTTGTTTCGGATGAGGTGCAGAGCACTTCGTACTCTATAGAGTAACTCTAAGGCAATACGATACTCTTTATACTCTAACTCTGAGAAGAGTCTTCCTGCAAGTTCATGCAATGAAGTAACACCGTAAATTGTATGGGC
>JALWON010000139.1 GCA_027083475.1 Sulfurimonas sp. | reverse complement strand
CTTAAGGCTTGTTAAAGGTGCGTAATGTCAGTATATAATAAATATAATGATTTATTAGATTATATAGCTAATATGCCAGAAAAAAGTGATTTATTAGGAGTTGCTTTAAATATTATGCAGTCTATAGGTTTAATTAATGCTTTTAATGATGTATTTACAATTTTTAGTCCTTTTATTATTGGGTATTTATCTTATCGTGTTGTAATTATTTTATATAAATCTGCAGAGAGCGTATCGAATGAATTGTTTAAAGTCGGTGTTCTAGTACAACAATAAAAGGATAATATATGTCAATTATAATTAAAAAAGGTGTTCCTAGAAGTGGGATGAGTTATTTTACTTTGATAAAATAGAGGTGTTGCATAATAAACACAGCACCATAAAAGCTTCTAAACAGAGCTTTTATTTCCCTTGTCCTTAACTCTTATGCAATCAATAAGTTCCAAATTCCAGCACTAACAAGCATTAATTTATCATCGGTTCCAGCTATTTTATTTCTATACACCGCAGTAGTAGAGTTCATTCTTTTTATTCCTCCAATGGCTTGTTCACTCTTAATCCTAATAGAACTAATAGTCCTATTATTTGATTTCTCTTCATCAGTAAGAGAAGTACCTTTTTTACGTTTTTTTGGTTGGATATGATCAAGGTCAAAATTATTGCATAGACCTTGATAGCCGGTATCTGTCCATACAGTTACATTCTTTGGTATAACATCTCCTAATCCACTTTTATCAAATTGCTTTTTATCATGCATAGAGCCTCTTGTTGTTGGTGTGAGTACAAGAATACGCTTATTCTCATCATTGACTACTGTTGTTTTTCTCGTATGAGTTTTTTTTTACCAGAGTAGAGACGGTTTTGTTTCGTATCATCTTGAGGTCTTTGTACTCTTCTCTCTGTAGCATCTACAAAAACATCTTGTACATCAGGAAATAGTTTCATAAACTCCTCCATACTTTGTATCTGTCTTTTTGGTAATACTACTCTTCTATCAAGTGCTTTTTCAAGTAAAGGCAGTAGTGTATGCATCCATCTGTTTGTTTGAGAACGATTCACATTAAAGATAAATCCAGCCATATCAAATGTTGGATAGGTTTTTGTATAAAAAAGTATGTAAAAAAGCTTCTCCTCTGCTGTTTCAAGGGTATGCTTTTTTCCACCACCTATAGCTCGCTGTCTCTTTTTACTTTTAGACTTCTTCGCTGTCTCCTCAACTAAAAGCACTTCAAAATATGTCACAAGTTCTTTAAATTTCTCTATGTTTAAACCAGTTAAACTTTTTAAAACTCTATTACTTTTCATTGCTCTGCTAATATTTATCATTCTTACCTCAAATTAGTACTTTTAAAGGGTATAAGCAAAAACTCTTCCTATTTTGCAACAGGTCTATTATCTTAATACCACAATCATAAAACTTTTTATCATTAGTAATAAACACATCACATCCATTTTCATTTGCACATAAGCATTGTAGAACATCTTCTAAATC
>JALWON010000138.1 GCA_027083475.1 Sulfurimonas sp. | reverse complement strand
CATGGAAACAAATCTCAGAGAAGCCATTAAAAATGAAGAGTTTGTTGTCTTCTACCAAGCACAAATCAATGCAGAAAATGAAACGGTTATAGGAGCAGAAGCACTCGTAAGATGGAAGCACCCGCAATTAGGCATTATCTCGCCTGCAAAATTTCTTCCTGTTGCAGAATCGACAGGATTGATTGTTGACATCGATAGATATGTGATGCAAACAGCAATGATGCAAGCTGCATTATGGCATAAACAGGGTTTATTTACAGGAACTTTAGCAATGAACTTAACCATGCGACAACTCAAATCTGTTGATTTTATTGCCTTTTTTACAATGCTTCTCAAAACAACACACTGCCATCCCTCACATTTAGAACTCGAAGTAACCGAAGGGCAAGTCATGGCAAACCCTACAGAGAGTATTGCCATACTCCAACAACTCAGCGACATGGGAATCGAGCTTGCCATTGATGATTTTGGAACAGGCTATTCATCTTTATCTTACCTCAAAAAACTTCCTATAAACAAACTGAAAATTGACCAATCATTTGTTCGTGATTTACCAAACGATGAAGAAGATGCAGCAATTACCAAGGCGGTCATTGCCCTCGCCAAAAGTCTCAAACTCAAAATTATTGCCGAAGGAGTAGAAACGGTGCAACAAAAAGATTTTCTACTCACACATGGGTGTAAAGCTATCCAAGGATATTTTTATACAAAGCCACTTCCTGCATCAGAATTTGAAAATTTTCTAAAAAATATGACAAAATGACATTTTTTTTAAAAGTAATCAAAAAAGTATGTATAATTTCCCAAATCAAATAAAGTGAGCCCAAGATGGATGCAAATAAACAAAAATCATTAGACCTAGCAATGAAACAGATTGACAAAGCCTTTGGAAAAGGGGCATTGATGCGTTTAGGGGACAAAACTATAGAACCTATTCAATCAATCAGTACAGGGTCCCTCGGACTTGATTTAGCACTTGGAATTGGTGGTATACCAGAAGGCCGTGTCGTAGAAATCTATGGTCCAGAATCTTCAGGAAAAACAACACTTGCCTTGCAAATCACAGCAGAGAGTCAAAAAAATGGAGGTGTCTGTGCTTTTATAGATGCCGAGCATGCTTTAGATGTTATCTATGCAAAAAACCTTGGAGTTGATGTAGAAAATCTTCTTGTCTCTCAGCCTGATTATGGTGAACAAGCCTTGGATATTGTTGAGACTATTGCTCGAAGTGGTGCTGTAGATTTGATTGTGGTAGACTCCGTTGCTGCCCTAACACCAAAATCAGAAATAGAGGGTGAAATGTCTGATCAGAATGTTGGTGTACAAGCACGTCTTATGTCAAAAGCACTCCGTAAACTTACAGGAGTTCTTTCTAAAATGAACTGTACAGTTATCTTCATTAACCAAATTCGTATGAAAATTGGTATGATGGGCTATGGCTCTCCTGAGACGACTACAGGAGGCAATGCACTCAAGTTTTATGCTTCTGTTCGTATAGATGTCCGCCGTATCGCTTCACTCAAACAAGGTGAGAGTCAAATAGGAAATCGTGTCAAAGCAAAAGTCATTAAAAACAAAGTTGCACCTCCTTTTCGTCAAGCAGAATTTGACATTATGTTTGGAGAGGGTATCTCTAAAGAGGGTGAACTTGTCGATTATGGTGTCAAACTCGACATTGTTGATAAAGCAGGCGCTTGGTTTAGTTATGAAGATACAAAACTTGGGCAAGGCCGTGAAAATGTTAAACAAAAATTCAAAGATGAGCCAGAACTTGCAAAAGAGATAGAAGAGAAAATCAAAGTTGCCATGGGTATGAGTAGTGTGATGGTAATGGATAGCACAGAAATTGACGAGTCTGATGGATAATCAAAACATATAATTAATGTTTTAGTTTCTTTTAGATAAAATGCTTGCAATAATATATAAAAAAGGCAAGTAAATGTTTATAGATAGTGTAAGTGCAATTGAAGTTATGGATTCTCGCGGGAATCCTACTGTAAAAGCAACCGTAGAGTTAAGTGATGGCACAGTAGAGAGTGCAGTTGTACCTTCTGGAGCAAGTACTGGAAAACGCGAAGCACTTGAACTTCGCGATGGTGATGAACGCTATATGGGAAAAGGTGTTTTACAAGCCGTTTCCCATGTAAACAATGAAATCAATGATGCACTCATTGGGCAATCTCCTTTTAATCAAGCGATGGTTGATGCCATTATGAAAGAGCTTGATGGAACACAAAACTATGGAAATCTCGGGGCAAATGCTGTACTTGGTGTCTCGATGGCTGTAGCACGTGCTGCTGCAAAATCTCTTGGTATGCCACTCTATCGTTACTTAGGTGGAGCCAATGCAATGGTTATTCCTACACCAATGCTCAACATTATAAATGGTGGAAGCCATGCAGACAACAGTGTTGATTTTCAAGAGTATATGATTATGCCTGTTGGCTTTGAAGATTTTGAAACATCACTTCGCGCATCTTCGGAAGTTTATCACAACTTAAAAGCTATTTTAAAAGCAAAAGGTCACTCTACCGCACTTGGTGATGAGGGTGGTTTTGCACCAGATTTAAGCTCCAATGAAGAGCCTATTCAAGTGATTATGGAAGCAATCGAAAAAGCAGGTTATAAAGCAGGTGAAGAAATTGCCATTGCTTTAGATGTTGCAGCAAGTGAGATTGTTACTGATGGCAGCTATAGACTTGAGTCTGAAAACCGCACTGTCACAAGTGAAGAGCTTGTCGCTTACTATGAAGATTTATGTGCAAAATACCCTATTGTCTCTATAGAAGATGGTTTAAGTGAAGATGATTGGGATGGTTTTAAACTCATGACTGAAAAACTGGGTGATAAAATCCAAATTGTTGGTGATGACCTTTTTGTTACCAATGCAAATATCTTAAACGAAGGTATCAACAAAGGAATTGCAAATGCAATTCTCATCAAACCAAATCAAATTGGTTCAGTCAGTGAAACAATGCTTACTGTGCGTTTAGCACAAAGAAACGGTTATAACTGTGTCATGAGTCACCGTTCAGGAGAGAGTGAAGATGCTTTCATTGCTGATTTTGCAGTGGCTCTCAACTGTGGTCAGATCAAAACAGGCTCAACAGCTCGTGGTGAGAGAACTGCAAAATATAACCGTCTTTTAGAGATTGAAAATGAAGTTGTTTATGGTGAGTATTTAGGTGCTTCCCTTTTTTAATAGGCACTGAGTATGCCAAATAAAGAACTTTTTGAAGAGATAGATACCAAGCAAAGTGTCACGCAACACTACTTAGGACTCTCTCTCAATAAGTTTTTTCTACTCTTTTTTATTGTCATTGGACTTGGTGTCTACCTTGGTGTCATTTTATATGGTGCAAATTCTATGGAAGTCCTTATTGGTTTACAAGAGTATGAAAGCTATCTTAAGACACAAACAAAAGAGTTAAAAAAAGAAAATGCAGCACTGCAACGGCAATATTTTGAAATCAAAGAAATATCTGCACAATAGGAGTCAATAGTGATAAAAGTTCTACTTATTCTCTTTCTCTATGGCTCCTTAGCAGCGAGAGAAAATCCTTTTTTTACAAGTGATGCGGCAAGTATGCCCATCACTTCTAATCAACAAATACTTAAAGCACCTCTCAAAAGGGCTTCACTTTCTCTCCCCTCAACAGCCAGAACTATTGAAAGTGTCACTATACGCTACAAAAATCTTGATGGTACACGAGCAACAAAACAACTCCAACTTGATAACACGATAGATTGGCATCTCCCAATTTTTATCTCGCAAACTTACACTCCTATACAAAAAGAGTTCAAACATGCCAGCATCAAAACTGCTCAAAAACAAAAAAATTTTCAAGCAATTTACAAACTCCCTTTTATAGCATTTTATCAACATGGAAAAAAACTCAAGGTCGTGACAAGTGCTCCAATAATAAGAGATTTTTTATTGGTTCGTCCCCATCGCATTGTTTTTGACTTAAAACAGGACTTAGAGATGCGAAGTTTTATCAAAAAACTCCCGCACAATACAATCTTTACGAAAATTAGAATAGGCAATCATAAAGGCTACTACAGAGTTGTTGTAGAACTTGATGGATACTACTCCTATACTTTAGAAAAACATAAAAATAGTTATATTTTTAATCTTCGCTAACTAGGAAAACACCATGCGTTCTTTATTTATAATGCTCCTCATTTTTGCAGGAGTTATCTATACAAATTATGAAGTCATTCAAAATCCTGTGCATACAGAAAAAAAAGACAAAAACAGTACGCTCCAAGTCGTCAAAAAAGAAAAAATTGTAAAAATCAAAAAAAAGCATATTTCAAAGAAAAAACAGAAATTTTTTGCACTTGTTGTTCCTGCTATACAAAAAGTACACCAAGAACAGGAAGCACAATTTCAAAAAATCACCAAAGAACTTGAAGCAGGCATGCAATCAGCAGAGATCACCCATCTTAAAAAGCTCTATAGAGTCAAAACAGATACGCAACTTCTCCTTGCCCTTAAACCCCATCCACAAAGTATTGTCATCGCACAAGCTGCCATTGAGAGTGCGTGGGGAACTTCCCGGTTTTTCAGAGAGGCCAACAACATTTTTGGTATGTGGAGTAAAGACCCCAATGAGCCGCGCATTGCTGCGGGTGTCAAACGCGAAGGCAAACGCACCATCTGGCTCAAAAAATTTGCTACTTTAGATGAATCTATTCGACAATATTACCAAACTATTGGACGGGTAAAAGATTATCAGGCATTTCGCGAGTTGCGTTTTAAAACAGATAATGTCAATCAGCTTGTGAAAAAACTTGACAAATATTCAGAACTTGGTGAAAAATACACACAAATACTTAGTAGTGTTATCCGTCACAATAACCTTATGCAGTATGATAAATAATAATTTGCTATAATTTCAACTATGAATCAACTCCAAGAGTATCTCAAATCTCACGACATCAGTGAGATGCACCCATCTGACATTGCTAAAATTCTCAAAAACATCAATGATGAGGAGTTTGCAGATGCTGTAAAACTCGTCCCTAAAGACCTCGTTGGGGATGTTGCCTTAGCCCTCCCTGATAGATTTTTCGACGATGTTGTAGAGCACCTGAGTGTTGATGAACTCTCCCATGCAGTAAGTGAACTTGAATCAGATGATCAAGTTGATTTTATGCAAGAACTTGAAGAAGTTGATGAAGAAAAAGCCTCAGAGGTTTTTGAGAGTTTGCATGAGGATGACCAAGAAGAGATAACCCAACTGCAAAAATATGAGGAGCATCAAGCCGGTGCCTATATGCAACTTGAACTCTTCACAGCCTATGAAGATGAAATAGTTCAGGATGTTATCAAACGTTTTGCTCGTCTGCGTAAAGAGAATGAAGTAGAAAATGTTCAAAATCTTTTTATCATTGATAAAGCACAAAAACTCCAATATGCTGTCGGTTTAGATGACCTGCTTATCTTTGATTTTTCAAAAACTGTCATTGAAAACATCAATGCAAGCGAAGAAAATTTTGATCCTATTAGCCAAATAGATATAGAAGATATTAAAGAAGTTGTCCATACCTTTGAAGAGTATGACCTCTCTGTTCTCGCAATTACAAACTCCTATGGTGTTTTACTTGGTCGTATTACCTCAGATGATATTTACGATATTATCAACGAACATGCAACCGAACAGATGTATAACCTTGCAGGGGTTGATGATGAAGCTGAAGAGGATGATGAAATCATCAATGCAGGAAGAAAACGGGCAACCTGGCTTGGGCTTAATCTCTTTACTGCTATTGCTGCTTCACTTGTCATTGGGCTCTTTTCAGACACCCTTCAAAGCATTGTCGCTCTTGCTATTCTTATGCCTATTGTTGCTTCTATGGGAGGCAATGCCGGTACGCAATCTTTAACAGTTGTTGTCCGTCAACTTGCACTTGGAGATATTTCGAGTGGTGATGCCATGCGTATTATCAAAAAAGAGGTACTTATCTCTTTAGGCAATGGTTTTGTATTTGCTGTGATTATAGGCATTATTGCAGCTATTTGGTTTCATGCAAAAATGCTTGGAGTGGTTATTGCTTTGAGTATGGTGATTAACCTTTTTATGGCAGGATTTTTTGGAGCAACAATTCCACTTTTTTTAAAAAAGATGGATGTCGATCCTGCTATTGGAAGCACTGTGATACTCACTACCGTCACCGATATCGTAGGTTTTTTTAGCTTTTTAGGGCTAGCAACATATATACTTTTATAAGGAATTTGTAACACTTGGAACTTTTAATACTCTTTTTTGTACTCTCAGTAGGGA
>JALWON010000137.1 GCA_027083475.1 Sulfurimonas sp. | reverse complement strand
CAAACAGTTTTAGCAAATGAACAAGTTGTCGAAGGATGCTGTTGGCGCTGTGATACTCCTGTAGAAAAAAAGGAGATGAATCAGTACTATTTTAAAATCACACACTATGCAGATGAACTTTTAGAAGATTTAAAACAGCTCGAGGATGGATGGCCAAAACAGGTACTCACTATGCAAGAGAACTGGATCGGAAAATCAAATGGTTTAGCCTTTGATTTGTTCTTTGATGATGATTCCAAAGCAAAGTTAGGCGAGGCATTTGAGAGTTTTGATGTCTTTACAACCCGTCCTGATACGATTTATGGTGTGAGCTATACAGCACTTGCTCCTGAACATGCTATTGTAACATATATGATAGAAAATAAGCTTTTAAGTGATGCTGTCATTGCAGAGATTACAGCAATGAAAAACAGCTCTTCCATAGAGAGACAAAAAGAGAAATCAGGTCTGCCTTTAGGTCTGAATGTTGTGCATCCTTTAACAGGAAAACTTATTCCTGTATGGATAGCGAACTTTGTACTCATGGATTATGGAAGTGGGGCTGTTATGGCTGTGCCTGCACATGATGAGAGAGATTATGATTTTGCAAAAAAATATAATCTTCCTATAAACGCCGTGATTAAACCAAAAGATACAGATGTTAATGTGAGTGAACAAGCCTATACTGATGCGGGAGTCCTTTTTAACTCTGGTGAATTTGATGGCATGCACTCTAAAAAGAGCCAATATAACATCATTCAAATGTTTGAAGCAAAAGGCATTGGGAAAAAAACAACCAATTATAAACTCAAAGATTGGGGTGTGAGTCGTCAGCGATACTGGGGTGCACCTCTCCCTTTTGTGCATTGCGAGGATTGTGGTTTAGTGATGGAGAAAAAAGAGAATCTTCCTATTGCTCTTCCTGAAGATGTCGAGATTAACGGTGAAGGCTCTCCGCTTGCAAATCATCCAACTTGGAAGCATTGTGCGTGCCCAGAGTGTGGGAAAGATGCGCTTAGAGAGACCGATACGATGGATACTTTTGTAGAATCTTCTTGGTATTTTTTACGTTTTTGTGCATCGCCACAAAACTGGGAAAAAGAGGCATTTTCAAAAGAACAGATGCAATACTGGATGGGAGTTGATCACTATATTGGCGGGATTGAACATGCTATTTTACACCTTTTATATGCCCGCTTTTTTACGAAAGTTTTTCGTGATTTAGGCTATGTTGATTTTGATGAACCTTTTGAGAAACTCTTAACACAGGGCATGGTGCTTAAAGATGGGGCAAAAATGTCAAAGTCTAAAGGTAACACTGTAGATCCTGATGAAATTATTGCAAAATATGGTGCAGATACAGCACGACTTTTCATTCTTTTTGCTGCGCCTCCAACACAAGAGTTGGAGTGGAATGATAGTGCCGTTGAGGGTGCTTATAAGTTTATCAAGCGTTTTTTTGACAGAAGTGAGCATGTGCAAGTCTGTGAGAGTAAACCAGAAATTGACCATGCAAGTTTAAGTAAAGAAGAAAAATTTGCTCGTAAAAAGGTCTATGAAGCACTCAAACGTGCAGAGGATGTTTTTGCCCAGCGTTACACTTTTAACACAATGATAGCAGGTGTTATGGAGGCAATGAATGCACTCAATGCACAAGCAAATACAGATGTGTGGAGCGAAGGGTACTGGGTACTGAGTTCGATTATGGAGCCTGTCATTCCACATACTTGTTGGGAAATTAGTCAAAAGTACTTTCAGCTGAAAAACTTGACAAAACAAGAGATGATAGAAGAAGTATTTGTTGAAGAGAGTGTGACTTTAGGCATTGCTGTCAATGGGAAACGCAGAGCCGAGGTGGAAGTGGCAATAGATGCAAGTAAGGAAGAGATTATTCTTGCAGCTAAAGCACTTGTTGCGAAGTGGTTAGAGGGCAAAGAGATAATCAAAGAGATCGTTGTTCCGAAAAAACTTGTCAATTTTGTGATGAAAGGCTAATGATGAAAATTGTTTCAATGCTTTTACTTGTCTCTTTACTGGTTTCTTGCGGTTATAAACCGAGTGCAAAATACGCACGAGAAGTAACAGGAGAGAGTATCAGCACGAGTGTGCATATTTCAGCACAAGACCCTGAAAATACAGTGTTGATTAAAGATGCAGTTGATAGTGCCATTATACAGGTTTTTCATGCTTCTTTAACAAATGCAGCACAAGCGAAAACACATTTAACAATCTCTTTATCAGAGCCCTCTTATGCACCTATTCAGTATGATAGTAATGGATATGTAATTGCCTATCGTGCAACGACAACTTTAGCTATATTGAGAAAATCGCCGAAGAGTACGAAGCAGTATAATGCAAGTGGAACCTATGATTTTTCTGTGGTAGCAAACTCTATTTTAACCGATCAAGAGCGATTTGATGCGATTAAATTTAGTTCTATTAAGGCGATTAGTTCATTTGTCGCACAGGTATCAGCAGAGGGTACAAAACACTAAGGAGTAAGGTATGACAGTTCAAGGGATTATTAAAAGAGCGATAAAACGCTTGGAGTTAGAGGGAAAGATTTTAACTCCCGATGCCTATGCAGAGGCTTTTTGTAAAGAGGCAAAGAAAGCGGGTGTGAAAGTGGAAGATTGCTCGCATTTACAAAATATGACTCAAGGTTTAAGTAAAGAGCTACAAAAAGATTTAGCAGCATTTCGCATTCAAACCATCAATGAACTTGTCCGTTTCCTCTCTTCAAAACTCAGTCGTAGTAATCCGACACAATGTGCCGATTTGTTAGAGGCACAAACAACACTTACAAAGAGAATTCTTCAGGTTGTAGAAGTCTTGCATAACAAAGAAGCTGCCGAACTTGCACATAAATCCTTAGATTTGATAACAAATGCACCAAGTGCAACACAACTCAATCAATTTCGACAACTCTGGGTTAATTTTTTAACAACCTATGATGACTCATTTTTACAAAAATTGCAGCAGTTTGGTACTATAGAGACACAGGATTTAAAAAAGAGTATTAGTAATCTCAACCTCTCCAATATCCCTAAAACAGAGATGCTAGAACAGATGAGTGTCAAAAAAATTGCCGCACTTCTTGTTGCCTCTTTTGTTCCCTCTATCGCCTCAAGTGCAAACGATAAGATTGCGAGTCTGAGTGCCCGTATTAAAAAAGATCCAACACTTTTAGAGAGTGCCAATATTGCAGGGGAGATTAAGAGCACAATTGCCTTGCGTATTGCTCTTGATAAAAAGAGTGTGAAAGAGATGGTACAAGCTCTTGATGGAGTGGTAGATAAACTCTCTTTGCGTTTAATTAGTATGATAGAGAGTTCAGATGCTTCTAATGCAGATATACAAAAAATAAAAAAAGAACTTGAGCGTTACAATCAAGATTCAGGCACAAATTTTAAAGTCGCGCATCAAAAGTTGTATACTATAGCGGTTGCTCTTGAAGAGAATACACAGATACTCAGTCGTGATTTAAAAGACCATAGTGGTGAAATAACAAAGATGAGTCAAAAGATTCGCAAGCTTGAAGCAGAACTTGAAAAAACAAAAAAAGAGTCCAAAGAAGATTTTTTGACAAAACTTTACAATAAACGTGCCCTTGATGAGTTTTTAGAAATCAAAGAGGCAGAGTTTCAACGTTATGATAGAAACTACAGTATTGTTATGTTTGATATTGATTTTTTCAAAAAAGTGAATGATACTTTTGGGCATGATGCAGGAGATGCAGTCCTTGCTGCCTTTGCGAAGATTTTAAAAGAAGAATCGCGAAGCGTTGATGTTGTTGGACGTTTTGGTGGGGAAGAGTTTTTAGCAATTTTGAGTGATACAGATAGTGCAGGTGGTTTTATTTTTGCCCAAAAAGTCCGTAAGCATGTGCAAAAAGCCCGTTTTATGTATAACAAAGAACGCATACAAGTCACAGTAAGTGCAGGAATTTCTGATAGAAAAAAACATGTTTCACTTCAAGCGACAGTCAATTCAGCAGATGAGTACCTCTACAAAGCAAAACATGAGGGAAGAAATAGAGCGGAGTATCAAAAATAGTTTTGCTACAAAATTTTTTAGATACGAAGCCCCTTTATTATGATAAAATTGACTATACTCGTATGCCAAAAATCTATGCACAGGTAAAAGAGTATTTTACACACCCTCAGGTGATTCATATCATAGGAACAAATGGTAAAGGGACAACGGGGCGTTTTTTAGCCACAGCTCTGCTCCGTGCCGGTTTTCGTGTAGGGCATTACACCTCGCCCCATATTGTTGCGTTTCATGAGCGTATTTGGCTTAATGGAGCGCATATTTCTGATGCTGTTTTAGAACAGGCACATCAAAAACTTTTGCACATTTTAAGCCAAGAACAAGCAGAGCGCTTGAGTTATTTTGAGTATACAACACTACTTGCAATGTATATTTACAGAGATGTTGATTATGTTGTGCTTGAAGCAGGACTTGGTGGAGAACATGATGCAACAGCTGTTTTTGACAATATTTTTACACTTGTTACTCCTATTGGCAAAGATCATGAATCCTTTTTAGGAAATAGCATAGAAGCAATAGTCAAAACAAAACTCAATGCTGTACGAAAAACGGCTATCTTCTCGCAGCAGAGTCATCCCATTGTACGAGATTTGAGTATGTCAATAGTGAGACAAAAAGGGTGTAATTTTTTTGATGCAGAGCAACTTTTAGATGAAAAAGATAAAGAAAAAATAGCAGCAATTGCACAGAATCTCTCTTTAGAACACTACTTAGTCAATAATTTATCTTTAGCGGTGAGTGCACTCAAATTTTTGAAGATTCCCTACACTGTAGAGAGTTTTCACAATGCAAGACTCTTTGGACGTATGAGTAAGCTTGGCAGTAATGTCATTCTTGATGTAGGGCACAATACCCTAGCTGCCAAAGCGATAAAAAATGCACTAAAAGGCAGAATGTTTACGCTTGTCTATAATAGTTATAAAGATAAAAATTATGAAGAGATATTGCATATTTTGAAACCTGTGATTCAAAATGTGCAAATTATAGCGATTGAAGATGAGCGGATTGTGCAAGAGGCACTTTTAGAAGAAGCCTTAAGTAATTTAGCTATACAATACTCTCATTTTAGTGCATTTGATGCCAATAAAGATTATCTTGTTTTTGGCTCATTTAGTGTAGTTGCAGCATTTTTAAAGGTTTATAATGCATAATCATTTTACAGTAACTATCCATGATGATAATGGTGTAAAGCAGATTAATCTGCATAAATTTGTCAAGAAAGCCATTTTTTACGGTTTCTCTTTTCTTTTACTTTTGACTTTTATAGGAGTGGCTACAATCTTATATTTGGATGCAAATATTGATAAAGTAGAAGCAAAGAAAAATGCTATGGAAATCGCATATAAAAATCTTGAAGAACAAAATAGAGCCCTCAATGCACATATGCAAGAAACACAAGAAAAACTGCTTACAAAGAAAAAAGAGCTTGATACTCTCGCAGATTCTCTTTCAGAGATGGAAGTACGACTTGGTTTAGAGCCTTCGGATGAAGAGCGAAGTGTGCAGGAACGTTTTGATTTAAGTAAAATTAGCTTTGAGCAAAGAATTACTTTGATGCAACTTATTCCAAATGGTTCGCCTATTGCGTATAAAGGAATTACGAGTAAGTTTGGCTATAGAATCCATCCAACATTACATAAAAAAGAGTTTCATAGGGGTGTGGATTTAAAAGCAGCAATGCGTACACCTGTATATGCTCCAGCTGATGGTATTGTTGAGTATGCAGGACGCCATAAACGCAGTGGATTTGGAAGACTTGTGATTGTCAATCATGCCTTTGGTTTTAAAACATTCTATGGGCATTTAAATAAAGTTGTGGTAAAATCAAAACAATTTGTACAAAAAGGTGAGCTTATTGCTTATACAGGCAATGCAGGGTTGAGTAATGGACCCCATTTGCATTATGAAATTCGTTATATGTATGATGTTTTGAATCCGTATTGGTTTATCAAATGGACAACAGACAATTATAATGAAATATTTAAAAGGGAGAAGAAAATACCATGGCAATCTTTAGTAGCAGCAACATCGAACTTGAAAGTGTTAAAACCGACACAAACACTACCATCATTACAGCAGGGGCAAGAATAAAGGGAGAAATTGAACTCACTTGTAATCTCTATATCGATGGAGAATTTGAAGGTGTGATTCACTCTCAAAAAGATGTCAATATTGGCAAGAGTGGAAATATAAAAGGAACAGTCAATACGAATCGTCTTGTAGTTCAGGGTGAATTAGAAGGAAATGTCGATGCCAAAAGAGT
>JALWON010000136.1 GCA_027083475.1 Sulfurimonas sp. | reverse complement strand
AAGGTGCGATAAATGCAAGTGCTAAAACGATGTAGGTGACAAGTGAGATGGTCGCTATTTTTGCCGCACGCATCTGCATCTCTTTTGCATAGAGCCACAGTACAAAGAGCTTTTGGATGCCAAAAGGGAGCAGTCCGAGCATATACATCTGTAAAACGCCACTTGTGTTTGCGGTATCTGTAGCGGTAAAAGCGCCGTGTTCAAAAAGCAGTTTGAGAATCTCTGTTGAGAGAACAATGCCGCCAATGGTACTTGCTGTTAAGAGTGCACTTAAAAACCAAAATGCTTTTTCAAGGTTTGCTACGGCTTTTGTCTCGTCATTGTTCTTTAAATAGCGTGCTACTTTTGGAAAAAGAGCTATGGAAGTAGCAATGGCAAAGAGTGCAAGGGGAAGCTGAAAGATGCGGTTTGCATAGTAGAGATAGGAGATAGAACCCGTTGCCAAAAATGATGCCAAAAAGGTGTCTAAAAAGGCACTTACCTGTGCAGTGGAGTTTCCCCACATGGCAGGAAAAAAGTTTTTATGAAACTTTTGTGTATCTTTTTTGATGATTTTGGACTTGACTCTGAGGTACTGAAAACCGCTTAAAAGAAGTTTGAGCAGTCCCATTTTATATAGAGCGACAATATGTACGCCAACTTGCAGCAGCCCACCGATGATAACACCAAAACTGAGATAGTAAACAATGGTGCCTTCACTTGAACCCTTTGAGAGTACTAAAGCAGCAATAAGAGAGAGATTGAGCAGTGCAGTAGAAAATGCCGAAGTGGCAAAGTGCCCTTTGTACTGCAGCATCGAGCTAAAAAAAGTGACAATGAAAATCAGCGGCAGATACCAGAAGTTGATGGCGACATAGGGAGATGCAAGGCTAATGGTCTGTGCATCAAAACCAACGGCAATGGCCTTTGTAAAAAGTGCCGGCAGCAGGTTTACGATGAGGGAAATAATGAGAATGATGGAGAGAAACAGTAAAAAAATGTTGGCACTAAAAACTGCTTTGTGTTTTGTTCTTGCAAACGCAGGCATAAAAACCTGCGAAAAAGCACCCTCTGCAAATATACGACGGAAGAGATTTGGCAGCTTGAATGCAATGAAAAAGATGTCACTGTAGACGTTCGCTCCAAGCGCGGTTGCTGTGAGCAGATCTCTTATAAATCCTAAAATTCTTGAGAAAAGTATTCCTGAACTGTTGGTAAAAATGGCTTTAAACATAGGCTTCTTTGTGGATAAAATGGTTACTTTACGAAATTTTAACAAAGGTTTGGTTAAAATAAGCCCTAAAATCTAAAACAAGTTTGGTAAATCATTATGGCACTATTTGGTTCGAGTAAATCTGAGACAGAAAAGACATCCGTAAAAAAAGTAAGACCTGTAGTCGTTCGAACGCAAAATATAGCCAGTGAAATTTTTAAAGTGGCAAAATCGTATGAGATAAAACCTGAAGAGCTTGATTTTAATCTTTTTGATGTGCAGACATACACACGAGTAATGCTCGATGACC
>JALWON010000135.1 GCA_027083475.1 Sulfurimonas sp. | reverse complement strand
TCCGATGTTTCCCGAGAAAAAGAAAAAAGCTGCTGTCAAAAAGGGGATGCAAGCCTTGCAACAACTGGTCGGCCCTGATCAAGACAGCGAACAGCTATTAACCACTGCACTTCAAGCTGCCACCAAAAGGGTCGTGGTCAAACGCCCCAAAGGTGCGCCACCATTGATTGGCCCTGCCCCTACCACTGCCATCCACAGCCCCAATACCCGCTACGATCTCTACATCACAAACTGATACAATAAGATGTATGAAGCTTCCTGAAACGCCTACCTCACCAACAGCATCTAAGCCTTCACAGCCCATTCAGACGGGACAAAAACCGTCTGTCACCTCAACACCACAAACAGCCTCCACCGCAGCTCAACTCAAACTCCAACCTAGTCAACTCCTGAATATCAAGGTACTCAATGTGCAAGGCAATCGCCTCACCTTCACGCTACCGACACAAAACAACCAACCTAATCCCCCCACCTACCAAGCCGAAACCCAAAGTCCTGTCAAAGCAGGACAAGCCTATACTGTTAAAGTCATTGCCACCCAGCCGAAATTACAACTTCAGCTTCAAACCGCTCCTGCCCCACAAACCACTCAAGTACAATACCGTCAACTCCTTCCCAATATGCAACCCCTTGCCCAAGCCCTTGAACAACTCAGCCAACCCAGCTTGCTCAAACAACTCCCCCCTCAACTGCAACAAAATATCCAAAAACTCCTCGAAAACCTCCTTAAACCGAGCAAAATCAAAGCCGAAGATCTCAAACAACAGTTCAAACAGAGCGGTCTTTTTTTCGAAAACAAACTCGGCAAAGCGATTTTGTCAAAATCCCCAGTCCTGCCGTCCTCCCAAACCGATTTAAAAGGTCAACTGCTGAAACTCCAATCTGCTCTGGCACAACAAGCAGAAACCAACGCGCAGATTCAAAAGGCAAAAAATCTAGTTGATAAAATGCTTAACCGCATTACCCTCAACCAACTTCAAACCCTCGAATCCCCCTACCTCATTACCGACCTCCCTATCGCTCCCAACCCCTACTTTCAACAAATCACCCTCAAAGCCAGTCCACCCGAACAGGCAAAAGCGCCTTGGACACTCTTTTTAGAGCTCCACACCGCACAAGGACAATGGCTCAACACCCTCACTTTTCGAGAACCTGACGAACTCCACCTGCAGATTTGGATCGAAGAGCCACCACTCAGAGCCACCGTGGAAGCACAACTGCCCACCCTTGCAGAACAACTCCAAACAGCGGGCATTCAACTCAAAACGCTCCATCTACAAACCCAACCCCCTGAACCCCCCAAAACCGATATTCCCCCACTCATAGACATCAAAATATGAAAAAACCACACTTTCAAAAGAAAACCGCTGTCGCCTTAAAATACGATGGCACAGGTGCCCCCAGAGTCACGGCCAAAGGCTCAGGCATATTGGCCGAACAGATAATTAAATTGGCCGAAGAACATCAAATCCCCATTCAACAAGAAGCAGAACTGGTGGAAGTGCTGGCACAAATT
>JALWON010000134.1 GCA_027083475.1 Sulfurimonas sp. | reverse complement strand
AAATGTTTTAGATTCGTTTGATGACTTTTACAAGCACATACAAAATATGCTTAATTTCTTCGGTTCAAAATATGACATTAATTTTGGCTAGGCACTTAATGAACATTATGCAGATAGCTTCCAATTCATCTTATTCTATCGGTTCTGGATATTCTATCAAACTCAATGATAAAGAGGTGCTTATTGTTGAGGATGACCCACAATCAAAATCTTTACATGATGCAAAAAAAGTGGCGAAAGACAAAGAGCAAAAAATTGAAAAATCTATGGAAAAAGAAAAAGCCTCTAAGCCGCAAAATCTCTCTCCCCAACAAGAGGAACAAGTAAAAGAGTTGCAATCTCGAGATGCGGAAGTCAAAGCCCATGAAGCCGCACATCAATCTGCTGCAGGTGGACTTGCCGGTGCTGCCTCTTACACCTATCAGCAAGGTCCAGATGGCAAGATGTATGCTATAGGTGGAGAAGTACCTATCTCTATCCCTTCAAGTGCATCTCCCAAAGAAGCACTTGCAAACGCCCGTAAAGTACAAGCTGCTGCCACGGCTCCTGGAGAACCCTCAAGTCAAGATATGGCTGTTGCCTCATCCGCAGCTATGATGCAAGTCAAAGCAGAACAACAACTTGCACAACAAGCACAAAAAGAGCAGCGTGGAAATGATACTTATGCAAATTTAGAAAACACTCTTCAAACACAAAGGCAACAACCCTTAGATATTTCTGCTTAATCAATGAGTGCCAATTTTGCACTGCGAGAGAGTTTTTTAATCGCATATTCACGTTTGGAGGCTACGCTTCTGTTAGCTACTTCTTCTACATATACTAAACTGACAGGACGTCGTAACTTAGTATATTTTGCCCCTTTTTCTGAGTGATTATGTTCATCTACTCTGCGTTTTACATCGGTTGTGATACCTGTATATAGTGTAGTATCACTGCATTTTACAATATAAACATAATAGGGCATCAATAATTTACATCAAGAAGTAAGATGGAAGCATCACTAAAGACAATCGGATAAAGGAGACAAAGGTTGTTCCAATAATATTTCCAATCGAACAACTCACACAAGAACTATATTTTTTTCCTTCATATTGTGCATAAAAAAAATAAACAATTTGCAGCGTTAAAACTGCAAAGGAACTGTAAAGTTGATATTCCCATAGTGAAACATCAAGAAAAAAAGAGCTCACAAACAATACAATCATGGCGAGTAAAATATAATTAATTGTTTTTAAAATTTTATCACGAAAAAATGTTGTGGGACAGTAGTTCTCTTTTCCCACATCACTACCTCGAGACAACTTAGCCTCAAATTTTTCTTTCTCATCACTTGAGAGTCTATCTAAAAAAGTAGACCCAAAAAGATAGTCAAGCTTTCTTTGCATAACTCGTGCGGCATTACCACTGAGCTTGAGTGAATGATTTTCACCCGTTCTATCTTCATAAATCACACTAATATCTCTAAATCGCTTCACTTTTGCACTAAGAGTGCCATAATAAAAAGTTGTTTCTTCTTCTATAC
>JALWON010000133.1 GCA_027083475.1 Sulfurimonas sp. | reverse complement strand
GGTATAGAGGCAACTAATGCAGAGATTCAAGAGCATGGTAGTGTTGATGGTGCTATTGATCATATGGTAACACAAGCTCGGAAGAGAGGGATTGATAGTGCAGTTAATTCTAAAAACTTAACTGATGAATTTGGTCCAAAGTTAGAAGGTGTAAGCGAGAAATCTAAAAGTACATTAAGAGAGATGGCAGTAGCTAAAGCTAAAAAGAAAGCAGATTCAGTAGAAAATAATTTTGATATAGAAAAAGCAACAGATGAAGATATTGAAAAGTACTTAAATGATCAAGATAAAGCGGATAGTGCATTAGCTAAAGCTAAAGAAACTCCTCTAGGGAAAGGTAAGACTTTAGCCGACATTACTCGGTCAATTGATCAATCTAAAATAGACTCAATGATAGGTCAAGCTACGGGAATAGATACTAATATGGCAGTTAATCCGAATATGTATATGAAAAATGCTCAATACTCTGAACAATCAAGACAGCAATCTACAGATGAGAAATTGAGAGTACAAGGCGGAGTTGAAGGTGCTACTGCTACTGATGTTAAAGAAGCGACTATGAAAGCCGGAACTCAATCAGGAAATGTAGAACAGTCGGCAAAAATACTTGAGCAAGCAATAAGCGATGGAATAATAAAAGGTGCTCAAACCTTATCTAATGCTGCTAAACAAGTAGCAGAAGTCCAAACTGGTTCACAAATGGGTTCAACTGCGGGAGTATTGAAAAAATTTGGAAACGCGGAAGAGCTTGAAAAGCAAATTATTGCAGAAGGAAAAGGTAAATTTACCAAAGATAGCTTAGGGCTTAGAAATGAAGATGGTAGCTTTAAAAGCGGTGGAGATTTAGCTACTTGGTTTGCTAGTAAGCAAGCTGGCTATATGAGCGGTCAACATTCTCTAGCTTTAGAGGGTGCTGATGGTAAAGCATATTCCGTCGGCTTATCTATGAGTGATGAAAATGTAAGGGTAGCTAGTGTTGATAGTTCTTTTAAAGATGATAGTACTAGAAAAATTGATACTGGTACATATTTTCAGGGGCAGAATAGAGGAGATATATACGATTTTGCTAAAAAATCTGCATTAAAACTAGGGTATTCAGAAGAAGAAGCGGAAGATTATGCTAATAATGCAATAGAGGGTTGGGACAGATTTAAAGAAGTTTCTAGCGGACTTGGCATATCTCCTATGACTGCAATGGCAGGTGGATTTGGTCTCAAATGGGGATTAGACAAATGGAAAGGAGGTCAAGATTTAACTCGCCAACCTAGTATAAATGGAACTACAACAAATAATCCAACAAGCGAACCAGTAACAACCCAACCAAATAATTCTGGTGTCAAGACTAACTCCTTAAAACGAAATTTAGCCGGAGGGGCAATTAACCCTCGCGACTTTAAACAAAGTATACCACAAAAATTCAACAATTTAGTAAATGATGTTACAAAAAATGGTGCAAAATTTGCAAAAAATGCTACAAAAATAGTCTCCAAGGGTGTCGCTGGTGCGGTGGTGAGTTATGTAGCTGATGAA
>JALWON010000132.1 GCA_027083475.1 Sulfurimonas sp. | reverse complement strand
GCTACCATTGATTCGATGGCATCTCTATACTCTTCAAGTCTTGCAATAACCATATCATAATGTTCACTGAGTGAAGATTTGATAAACTCATCCATGTTTTCAGCCATCTTTTCACTATACTCACGACTTGCTTGTACCCCACCACCCAAGAAAGATTGGCGTGATTTTTCAAGTACCATCAGTCCTGCAATGTCACTCATACCATAAGTTTGTACCATCGATTTGATGATGTCAGTAGCACGTTCAAGGTCATTGCCAGCTCCGGTTGAAATTTCTCCAATAAAGACTTGCTCAGCAGCACGTCCACCAAGGAGGACATCTACTTCAGCCCAGAGTTCATGCTGTTGCATCATAAACTTGTCTTCTTCTGGTTTGTTAAGGGTATACCCTAAGGCTGCAAGCCCACGCGGAACAATGGAGACTTTAGAGACTTTTTTCGCCCCCTTGGTTGTCTCTGCTAAGAGAGCATGCCCACTCTCATGGTAAGCAACAATTTTTTTCTCTTTAGGATTAATACGGCGAGATTTTTTTGCAAGTCCCGCAATGGCACGTTCAACAGACTCAAATAAATCTTTTTGTTTGACTGTTTTTTGACTTTTTCGTCCTGCTAGAAGTGCAGCTTCATTGATAACATTTGCCAAATCAGCTCCTGCAAGTCCTGCCGTTAAACGTGCAACCTCTTCAACATCGACATCTGCATCCATTTTTACATTTTTCATATGCACATTGAGAATTTTTACACGCCCTTCAAAATCAGGTTTATCTACAAGGACTTGTCGGTCAAAACGCCCCGGTCGCATAAGTGCAGCATCGAGGATTTCTGGTCTATTTGTTGCAGCAAGTACAATGACTGGTGTATCTGTTCCAAAACCATCCATCTCTGCTAGCAGTTGGTTGAGTGTTTGTTCTCGCTCATCGTTACCACCCATATTTGCACCAGAAGCACGACTTTTTCCAATAGCATCAATTTCATCAATAAAAATGATACTTGGAGCATCTTTTTTTGCCTGTTCAAAGAGGTCGCGCACACGAGCTGCTCCAACACCGACAAACATCTCTATAAAACTAGAACCACTTACAGAGAAAAATGGCACTTCTGCTTCCCCTGCAACTGCTTTGGCAAGGAGGGTTTTCCCTGTTCCTGGAGAGCCTACAAGTAAAACACCTTTGGGAATTTTTGCACCTATTTCAACATAGCGGCCTGGGTATTTTAAAAAGTCTACAATCTCTTGTACTTCTTCTTTTGCTTCTTCAACTCCAGCGACATCATCAAACTTCGTATCAGGTTTTTCAGAATTAACCATTTTTTTAGATTGTCCCATGCCAAGGAGTCCTCCACCCATGCTTTTTTGCATACGTCCAGCAAAGAACATCCATAGACCAATGATAATAAGAAAAGGAAAGAGCCAGCCAAACATCTCTGTAAACCAGTTTGTTTCGCTAAATCCACCATAATCAATGCCTTGTTTATCAAGTTCTTGCACTAAAGAGGTGTCACCGCGTACAATACGTGTAGTGTAGAGTGTGCCATCATTGGCTTTTGCTTTGATATAGCTTTGTCCTATTTCTACCTTGCTGACACTTTTTGCTGCTACAAGTGCTTTGAGTTCGGAGTAGCTTACTTGCTTGATCCTGTTTGTGTTGGATTGCATTGCAAGATCTGCTCCTGCACCATTGCCAACAACTACTTTAAAAAGTAAAATCACGACGACTGAAAAAATTGCGAATGTTATGAGTGGATTTTGATTAAAAAAGTTATTGTTATTGTTATTGTTATTGTTATTGTTATTGTTATTTTGTTCGTTTTGTGCCATTTATTTCTCTTCTTTTTTTAAAACGAGGGTAATCCACTCTTCTTGTGGAATGCGCTCGAGTAGGGTTAAATTTTTATAGTAAGACAGAACTTTATCTTCATACTTATTGAGTATGCCTGATAAAATTAATATACCATCATTTTTTAATGCTTTTTTTAAGTCATTGGCAATAAAAGTTAAAACATCTGCAACAATATTTGCGACAACAACACTATATTGTTTGTCTGTTTTATTGGAAGAACCTTCCCAAATATTGGCAAATGTCAAGTCATTGAGTTGTGCATTCTCTTGTGCATTTTTTACAGAAATAGGGTCGGTGTCACAAGCATCAACAACTGCACCGAGTTTCATTGCTGCTATTGCTAAAATACCACTTCCACAGCCAACATCAAGCAGGGTTGCTTCTGCTTTGACATAGTGTGCGATTGCTTTGAGACAAGAAGCAGTAGTTGGATGGTGTCCTGTTCCAAACGCAAGGGCAGGGTCAATAGCGATATTGATACGGTTTGCTTTTGGTGCATTCCAGGTTGGATGAATGTAAAATTGCTCTATCTCAATAGGTTCTATACTTTTTTGGTAGGTTTTTACCCAGTCACTATTCTCTTTTTTTGTCTGTATACACTCAAGTTCTATGCTTGTAGAGAGTGCTTTTTGGAGGGCTTCATTAAACTGCTCTAGTCCCCAAATGATTGTTTCTAAATCATCCTCACTACGGACAATAAATCCCTCGTCTGTCTCTTCAAAACCAACTGGCAATGTATCTGATAAAAAATCTGAAAAAAGTGAGTGGTGTGAGGAGACTTTGACTACTAACTCAAAGTAGTGCTGATGCATTACTCCGCAACACCCATAACAGCACCAAGTTTTTCTTTGAGTACTTGAGGTGTAAATGGTTTCACAATATAGTTATTTACCCCCGCTTTGAGTGCAGTAATAACTTCTGCTTTTCCACCTTCTGTCGTTACCATAATGATAGGGGTGTCTACAAAACGCTCATCTGCACGTACTTTTTGCACAAGTTCAAGACCATTCATCTCAGGCATATTCCAGTCAGT
The DNA here is from genome assembly GCA_027083475.1 of Sulfurimonas sp. Lineage (GTDB taxonomy): Bacteria > Campylobacterota > Campylobacteria > Campylobacterales > Sulfurimonadaceae > Sulfurimonas. Next base: position 3,562 of record JALWON010000132.1, on the reverse strand, counting down.
AATCAGCATATCAATATCTGGATTCGCATCCATTTGAGCCCAACCTTCGACACCATCAGCACCTTCTAAGACATCTTTATATCCAAGACGAGCTAAAGTATTTTTAATAATACGACGCATTGTGGAGCTGTCATCAACAACAAGTAATTTCAATGGAAATCCTTTTCAGTAATTTGCAAATTTATCTCTAATAATAGCGAATTTTTGTTTTCTTTACTATTAATCAAGCAGTTTAAACATTTTTTCGAGATCTAATCGTCCTTCATAGTATGCTTTTCCTATGATAACACCATCTATTTCTTTGGTTGCAATGAGTGCTTTAATGTCATTTGCATCTTTGACACCTCCACTTGCAATAGTGCTAATACCACTTGCACGAGCAATATCTAAAGTAAAATCAACATTGACACCACTGAGTGTACCATCGCGTCCAACATCGGTACAGATAATAGCTTCAACACCTGCGTTTGCAAATTCACGGGCTAAATCTGTTGCTCGCATTTGGCTTACTTCGCCCCAGCCCTCAACAGCTACATAGCCATCAATGGCATCAATGCCAACAGCAATAGGGTATTTTGCTGCCATCTCTTTGACAAATTGGGGTTCTTTGACGGCAATAGACCCTAAAATGATTCTATCTATACCAATTTCAAGCATCTTTTGAATGGTTGCTTCATCACGAATTCCCCCACCAAGTTCAAGTTTGACTTGAGTATTTTGACGAATTTTGATAATCTGCTCCAAGTTCTTTGGCTCACCTGCAAAGGCACCATTAAGATCTACTAAATGTACCCACTCAGCACCCATTGCTTCAAACTTTTTGACAAGTTCAAAGGGTTCGTTTGAGTAAATTTTTGCGCTCTGCATTAATCCTTTTGTGAGTCGTACTGCCTGTCCATCTTTTAAATCTATTGCGGGGTATAATGTCATTGTTTGTGTTATTCCTATAAGTTAATAAAGTTTTCTAAAATTTTCATGCCATTGTCATGACTTTTTTCTGGGTGGGGTTGGATGCCTAAGATGTTTTTGTGTGCTACGGCAGAAGTAAACTCGTAGCCGTAATTTGTTCTGCCGATAATGTCTGCTTCATCTGCACAGTTTACATGAAATGTATGGACAAAATAGAGATAATGCTCTTCGTCTAAGTTCTTAAAAAGAGGATGATTTGTTGTGAACATTCTGTTCCATCCCATATGTGGGACTTTAAGGGGCTCATTAAATTTTGTAGTGTCAAATGCTGTGACTTTACCTTTAATAAGTCCGAGTCCTTGATGCTCCCCAAACTCCTCACTACTTTCAAAAAGAAGTTGCATCCCAAGACAGATACCAAGCATATATTTGCCACTCTGTGCATAATCTTGTAAAGCTTCTATCATATTGCGTTCTTGTAAATGCTCCATAGCATCTCCAAAAGCACCAACACCAGGTAAAACAAGCTTCTCATATGTATGAAATGCTTCAGGATTACTTACTACTTCTGTTTGGCATCCAAGTTTTGCAAAGGCATTTTGCACACTTGCTAAATTTCCCATATTATAATCAACGATTCCTATCATTTTCGTGCACTCTCTGTCGTGAATTTGATGTAAATTGAAAGCCCAACGAGTAAAAACGCAACACCGGCAATAATATACATTGCAAAAACAAGTTGATTTGGATCAGTAATAGCAAATTTAAAGACAAGCATAAGGGCTTCAATAGAGAGGGCTATAATAATAGAACCTAAAAATTTAACCATTGTTTTATGTGGACCAGAAATTTCACTATGTTTGACCCAACCGAGTACCTCTTCTTCAATGAGTGTTTTAGAGAGGTCAAATATGGCAAGTGCCAAGGTGATTAAAATTGTGGCTTCAAAGACATACTTGATTTTAAAATTGTCTGGTGTAATTTGATTGGAGAAAAAGCTTTGTGTTCCTTCTACAAAAAGTAAAAGTGAAACGGCAATTAATGCAAAAGCAAAAATAGAGTAAGAAAATTTAAAAAAGTATTTAAAAAAGATTTCTGTTTTGTCAAGATGAGAAATGCGTACCACTTCTTCTAGGGGCATATCTAAACAGGCAATATACTCTAATGTATCCTCTTTTGAGTAGAGTGGTTTTGAAACGGTGACAATCAAGCCCCCTGTAGGTGATGGATAGGGGTCGGTAAGATTACATCGTGTATCGCGTATTGCACGATAATAGTACGATTTGTCGCTTCTGTCTTCTCCCTCTGCTTTTTCTCTTTTATAAGCAGTGTATGTGTCTGTAATTTGTGTTCCCTTGGCATCAAGAACATAGACACCTTCACAGTTTTTTACACTTGCTTTAATCTTAATGAGGGCACTTAAAATTTTCTCTTTTTCTACAGCAGCAGATTTGTTTGGAACATCACTTTCAAACTTGTTGCAAAAATAGTTTCTCGCTTTTTCTCGTCCATCGATAAAACTCTGCATATCAGAATGTGCCATCTATTTGCCTTCTTCTAAAATTTGTGTCTCTTCTGTTGTCTCAGTAGTGGGAGTATGACTTACAAAAGGGTTCGTAAAGACTTTTTTGACAACGGTTTTTAAACCATTTTCACGCTCTTCATAATCTTTTTCGACTTCTTGCAAAGAGGTTTCCCATGCTCCAGAGAACCCTGGTGCTTTTTGCATCATTTTTCTTAAAGTGGCATCATAAATATTGAGCAGTTTAATTTCGGCACGACCGGGTTTGTTACTGAGTGTTTGTATGGTAGCTCGCAAATTTTCATTGACTTTTTTTAAATCGTATAATTCTCTCTCGAGACTTTGATTGCCCTCATTGGTGATTTTCATCTGCCGATTGAGATGCTCTTTGTACTCTTTGAGCTCTTTTTTATGTCTGTAAATCTCAAATCTACTTTTGATATAACTCAAAAACCATCCAAGAATAAAACCAGCGATAATGTATACTATAGTTTGAAAACTCAATTCCATGGTGCCACCTCTTAATTTGTAAAGATAGTGTAACCAAATTTTGCTTACAAGTGCTTAAGCACTTCTTTGATAAAATGTCACTAATGAATACAAATATAAGAAATATCGCTATTGTTAGACTCTCAGCATTGGGCGATATTGTCAATAGTGCTGTGGTGTTACAATTTATCAAAAATTTCTCTCCTGATGTGAAGATTGACTGGATAACAGAAGAGGTATTTGCCCCACTTTTACACTCACATCCGCTTTTGCATGCAGTCCACACAGTCAATATCAAACAAATTAAAAAAGAAAAAAGCTTTACACTTTTAAAACAAACGATACATAAGTTGCGTTCCTTGCCGAAGTATGACATCATTATTGACATGCAAGGTCTTATGAAATCGGCTGTCGTGGCTCGCCTTATTGGTAAAAACACACATGGTTTTGACAAATTTTCAACCCGTGAATCTTTGGCTTCGCTGTTTTATAAAACAAGTACAAATATCGCTTATGAAACAAGTGTTATCAAACGCAACTGTTTTGTAGTGGGTGATGCCTTAGGCTTTCGTGTGAGCGATGCCATGCTTTTGCAAAAAGAGGCAGTTTTCCCTGTAAAAGAAGATTTTGTATTGCCTAAGC
>JALWON010000131.1 GCA_027083475.1 Sulfurimonas sp. | reverse complement strand
TGTGCACACCGTATTGCATCATCTATGATGCCAGCTTGTGTTGTTGCTTGTCCAGTTGAGGCAAATATTTTTGGTGATTTAGATGATGCAACGTCAAATATTTCTAAGTATATTCAAGAACATTCTGATGTTCAAGTACGTAAACCAGAGAAGGGAACAAACCCTCATCACTATTATGTAGGTGCATCACAAGCACACTTAAATCCACTTGCTTCAGAGAGAGAAGAGGGATATAACTTATTTAATAAAATTACACATCTTCCACTAGGAGGGCACCACTAATGGTACATGATACTTTAGCAGCAACACATGCTGTCGTAACTTTGGATGTAGCTCTACCAGACATTTTTTGGGGCTGGTTTGTTACAATGAATATGTGGGCGAAAAGTATAGGAACAGGTCTTATCTTTATGCTTTTCTTATTACTTAGAAAAAATGCAAAAGAGATGGATGGTTTAAGAACATCTACAACGATTGTTTCTTTTATCTTTATGATTGTATTCCTTCTTTTCACTTTGGCAGATTTACATCAACCATTTAGAATGTGGCATATCTTTTTCTATCCTCACTGGACTTCGGCGATTACAGTTGGTGCATGGATGGCATCAATTTTTGTGGGTATAGAATTTATTATGATTGCGGCAATGATTAGAAAAGAGAAATGTCTTTTAACAAAAGACACAACAGGTCTTTTTGATAAATTACTTTTTTGGAACACACTTTTAGCAATCCCTGTTACATTATACACTGCAGGAATTATGGCAGAATCAACAGCAAGAGAGTTATGGCAAATGCCAACAGAATCAGCACAAATGATTTTAGCAGCAACTTTAACAGGTTCAGCAGCAATTATTTTACTTGGTGGTTCAAAATTAAGTGATGAGAGTAAACAATTTTTTGGTGCTATTTTAGGTTTAAGTGCTTTAATGGCGTTTATTATCTATATGTCAGAGTATATCTTTGGTGGAATGAAAGCTGAAGAGACTGCGGCGATTTTAGCTTATGTAAAAGATGGTGGTGAGTATGCAACTATGTTCTGGATTGGACAGTGGGTGGCTTATATTTTACCAATGATTCTTGTTGGACTGAGTAGAGTAAGTAACTCTAACAGTATTTTAAGCCTTGCAGCTATTTTAGCAATCGCAGGTCTATGGGTAGTCAAACATGTTTGGCTTGTTATCCCACAATTATTACCGTTAAGTTAAGGAGAAAGTATAAATGTATTTAGAAAGTAGAAGAACATTTTTAAAAGGTGCTGCGTTTAGTGTTGCTGGCGTTGCTGTTGCAAAGGGTGTATTTACAACTGATGCAGTAGCTGAGTCTGTAACAAGCTCAAAGTTTACAAACACACCTGAAACTATCTCTTTTTACCCTGATGTAAAAGAGTGGGATAGTTTTAAAGAGTTAGATGGAACAGACTGGAAACGTGGTGGTATTGAACGCCACGGTGTTCGTAGTGAAGATAATCCTGATGGTATCCAAGTAAATGACTATACAATCGTTCCAACAGTTTGTTCAAACTGTGAAGCTGGTTGTGGTCTGACTG
>JALWON010000130.1 GCA_027083475.1 Sulfurimonas sp. | reverse complement strand
GAAGAGGTTAAAAAGAGAATAGAACCTAAAATATTGGGTACCCAAACGAGTAAGTTTAATGTTTCTATACTGAGAGTAGAAAATATTGCTACAAATGTGGAAAGGTTGAAGAGGAGTGTTCCTACAAACTGTGTACTACTTGAGAGATAACCCATATTGCGTGGTCGCCAACGCCACCAAAACCAAGTAGGATGTTCATGGTAGAGATGAGGAAGATGAGAAATGTCATAGTTGATAGACTCAAGATACTGCAAATAGGCTGCAGATGTAAAAAAGATGGATCCGGTAAAATAGAGGATGCTTATATTCGCTGAACTAAAAAGTGTCACAAACCATAGAGAAAAGAAAGAGGCAAATGCAAAGAAAAAAGAGCCAATCATAAAGAGGCTTGAAATCCATAAAGAGATGGCTCGTTTGGAGTGAAAGAGTGATTTTCTTAACTCTCTTGAGGTATAACAAACTTTTCCATGCTCAATAGCATGGGCAATAAATGGTCCTAATTTTTTATAGTGCATAGTAATTGTCTTTTTTGCGAATTATAGCTAAAAGATTTAACAAAAAGTGCTATGATATAAAAAAATTTGGAGTCTTTATATGCTACACAAACGCACCCATCAAGAAATTATTGCCCAAAAAGAGGATGACCCTGTCTATGGAGGGAGAGGTCTCGCTCACCAAGCTCCAAAATATAATATGCCAAGCGAAGAGATGAAACCTCGTGATGCCTACCAACTTGTTCATGATGAACTTATGCTAGATGGTAATTCACGTCTCAATCTTGCTACTTTTGTGACCACATGGATAGAACCAGAAGCACAGCAACTCATGAGTGAAACTTTTGATAAAAATATGATAGATAAAGATGAGTACCCACAAACAGCAGAGATTGAAAAACGCTGTGTGAACATTATCTCTGACCTTTTTCATGCTCATACTAATGATGAAAAAGAGGCTTGTGGCTGTTCGACTATAGGCTCAAGTGAAGCGGCAATGCTTTGTGGAATGGCGATGAAATGGAACTGGCGAAACAAACGCAAAGCAGAAGGAAAAGATACAAGTAAGCCCAATATGGTTGTGAGTAGTGATGTACAGGTGTGTTGGGAGAAGTTTTTTGTCTATTGGGATATAGAGATGCGAGTCGCTCCTATGAGCAAAGAGGATGATTTTTTATTTCAACCTCATAAAGCGGTAGCATTATGTGATGAAAATACCATCGGAATTTTAGGAATTTTAGGGACAACTTTCACAGGGGAGTATCAAAACATCAAACTTCTTGATAGCTTGATGGAGGAGTATAACCAAAAAACAGGCTATGATATTCCTATCCATGTAGATGCGGCAAGTGGTGGGTTTATTGCACCTTTTATTGAGCCTGAATTAGAGTGGGATTTTCGCTTAAAATGGGTAAAGTCTATCAATGTTTCAGGACATAAGTTTGGGCTTGTGGCTCCAGGTGTGGGTTGGGCACTTTGGAAAGATTGGTCACTCCTTCCTGAGGAACTTATTTTTCATGTAAATTACCTTGGTGGTGATATGCCTACTTTTGCTTTGAACTTCTCTCGC
>JALWON010000129.1 GCA_027083475.1 Sulfurimonas sp. | reverse complement strand
AAACTTCAAGAGTGTCTTGAGGCAATAGCACAAAAACTTCCCGCATCTTTTTTTCTTAAAAGTACACAGAGCTATACAACAGAAGAGAAGATAGAAGGTATAACAGAGATAGACAATAGATACCCTCTGAATTTAGGGCTTTGTCCCTCTTGTCAAAAAGAGATGTTTGATGTAAGCTCTCGGCGTTATTACTATCCATTTAGCTCTTGTAGTTGTTGTGGGGGAAATCACTCTTTTTTAACAGCATACCCATACACAAGAGAAAATACCTCTTTTAAATTTATCACTCCTTGTGCAAGTTGTGAGAGTGAAGTTCAAAATGTCGGTCTTAAAGAGAAGCATCAAACAAATAGTTGTCATGAGTGTGGTATCCCTGTACGTTTAGTAAACAAAACAACAGAGCGGTATGCCAATGATGCAGGAAGTTTTCGGACTATGTTTGAAGTTGCGGCAAAAGCACTCTTAGATGAAAAGAGAATTTTAATAAAGACTACTTTTGGATACCGCCTTTTTTTCCATGCTAAATTTATGGAGACTGATGCTATTTTGATGCTGATTGATGCGAAAAAGATTACAGATAATCTTTCACTTATTCCTGAAGAGTTTAATGCACTCTTGAGTATAGAGAGACCTATTTTGCATGTGACCTTAAAAAATGAAGCACTCAAAACACAACTCAATGCCAATACCCACTATGTCAAATATCCTGATGAGGGTTTTACTATTTTACTCGCTTCAGAACTTCAAAAACTAGGGAGTGAATATATAGCTTACAAAGATGTAGATGAGAGATGCGATGCAGATATGTTGATGGATTATGACTTAGAGGTTCAAGCTCAAAAAGATATACGTCTATTTTTAAACAAAGAAGATACTTTTTTAGCAGAGGGAGAGAGAGTGGCTTTTCCATCACTTCTAAAACAAAAGAGTCAAACATTAAGCATAGCAGAGAACTTAGTAGGCATAAGCCAAGAGTCTGGAATACTCTTTGATGATATGGAGTATTTTGAGAGTGTGCAAAGCGATAGAGTGAATGTTCTTGAATCAATAGATGAAGATTATCACCCAAAACAGCAAGTAATTGCAGAGGATGAAGCCTCTTTTATGTCTGTAATTGCAGAGCATTCCCTTTTTGATACACGCTGTGTTGGTGCCTACTTTGATGAAGTGCCTTCCTTTCTATACTATGATACTAAAAATGTTTTACGGATTGTACCACCTAAAAATTTTGAGGTCAAAAATGTACTCACAGAGATAGAAACTCTACGGGAAGGCTCGGACAGACTCGTAAATAATTTTCAAAAAATGATGCCAGAAGCATATGAACGTCTCAAAGAGTTACAAGAGAAAGAGAATGTAACACTCTTTGAAGCAACTGCTGTTGTACTTGGACTCAAAGATGAGAGTATGCGAGGGCTTGTGAGTGAGGCTATGAAGTTTGTTGGTAAAGGGGGTATTCAGATAGATACCCATGTCAAAGATAACCGCTTTGACAATGCTGCATTTTTAGCAAGTATCATTTCGTATCAATTAGCAGATGTGAGTACAACAATTTTAAGTTATTCTATT
>JALWON010000128.1 GCA_027083475.1 Sulfurimonas sp. | reverse complement strand
AACTCGCAAGTCTCACTGCATTTTTACTCTTTTTTATCGCCCTGCCCTTTGCTTGGTATCTCTCACAAACAGAGTCAAAATTGAAACCTTTTCTTGAAGCACTTATCGCTTTACCCTTGGTTTTACCGCCATCTGTTTTAGGATTTTATCTCCTTTTCGCCCTCTCTTACAACTCCCCTTTTGGACACTTTTTACAAGAGACTCTCGGGCTCAAACTTGTTTTTAGTTTCTCAGGGCTCGTCGTGGCATCTTGCTTTTACTCCCTGCCATTTATGGTACAACCCCTCCAAAATGGTTTTGAATCACTCAACAAACATATGCTTGAAGCAAGTTATATTGCAGGCAAAAGCAAACTACAAACACTTCTTTTTGTTGCACTGCCAAACATTAAGCCAGCACTTATTACAGCTGTCATTATCACGTTTGCGCATACTGTTGGTGAGTTTGGTGTGGTGCTTATGGTGGGTGGGAGCATCCCCGGTGAGACAAAAGTGGCTTCGGTAGCCATCTATGAAATGGTAGAAGTTATGGACTATACGAGTGCACATATCTACAGTGCCATTATGCTTGGAGGCAGTTTTCTTGTCCTTTTGAGTGTCTACATTTTTAATGCAAAACAGCACAAAAGGTTTGGATTATGATTATTTGCCAGATAAAAAAACCCTTGCATGGAGCACAAGGGGCAATGCAGCTTGATATCAATCTGAGCTTTAAAGAAGGAGAGTTTGTTGCTCTAAGTGGAGCAAGTGGCAGTGGAAAGACAACCCTTTTACGCATTTTAGCAGGACTTGAAGTTGCACAAGGCAATATCACACTCAATGATGTAGCATGGTTAAGTAAAAACAAAAACTTAAGTGTACAAAAACGCGAGATTGGTTTTGTCTTTCAAGATTATGCACTCTTTGACAACATGAGTGTCGAGAAAAATCTTTTATTTGTTTCCAAAGATAAAGCCCTTGCCAAAAAACTCCTGCAAATGACAGAACTTTATGAGCTCAAAGAGCGCACTCCAAGTACTTTAAGTGGTGGACAAAAACAGCGAGTCAGCATCTGCCGTGCTTTGATGAAAAAGCCTAAACTCTTACTCCTCGATGAACCACTCTCCGCCTTAGATGTCAAAATGCGCCATAAACTCCAAAATGAACTTTTAAACCTCCATAAAGAGTTTCAAACAACCACCATCATGGTGAGCCATGACCCCCATGAAATCCATCATCTCGCTTCGCGTGTCCTCATTTTAGAACAGGGTAAAATCATCAATGATGGCTCTCCAAAAGAGGTACTGTTCAAAACACAAGCCAATCAAGCATCCACTTTTTCAGGTGAAATTTTAGAGATAAAAAAAGTAGGTAAAAAGCATATAGAACTCATCATAAGTTCAGACGATGTACACAAATTCTCTGTGGGACAGCATCTAAGTATAACTTAAGGGCACCTCTAAAAACCCTAGTACCTCTCAGTAGCACAGAGGAGTTTACAATCAAGGCACTCTTTTGAAACCCTAGCCATAGCTAAGGTGAGGAAGAGTAACGATGAGTGTAGGCTCCTCTGTGTTACCCGTAGGGAGGGATAAAAAAAGCGAT
>JALWON010000127.1 GCA_027083475.1 Sulfurimonas sp. | reverse complement strand
TGAGGATTGTTTTGCATGGTTTGTGGTGTCCCTTGCATATGCATAATAACAGCCTGTGCATCATAAGAAGCACAAAGCTTACAGACCGCATCATCTGCTAAACCTGTAATATCATTCACAATACTAAAGCCTGAGTCTAAGGCTTTTTCTATCACGCTCGGGGCATAACTGTCACAACTAAACTGCACCTTTTCATAGAGTTTTTCTTCTGCGATGAGTGCATAAATATTTTCCACACGAGCAAGCTCCTCTGCTACACTCACCACTGACGCATTTGGACGAGAAGAGACACCACCTATGTCAATAATGTCGGCACCCTCTTCTATCATCTTCTCTATTTTCACCCTTGCTTCTGTGGCTTTAAAACGGCTTGCTTTGAAAAAGCTATCATCATTAGCATTAAGTACACCCATAATTTTTCTCTCTTGTACAGGTTTGGTTCGCACAATTTTTTGTAACTCTTGCGCTAACATTTTCAGTCCAAAGGGTTGGGATAACTCTTTTTTACTCAGAAGTGCCAACTCTCTTTGTGTGGCTAGTAAAATACAATCAACTTGGGGTGTCGTTGCAATGACAGTCCCCTTTGGTACCGCTAAATCAGCACCCACAGAAAGGGCATCTTGTTTTAAGATGTTTGCCGCACCTACATGTAAATCTTGAATATAAATAATATGCTGTTTTGCCTTTGCAGCTAAAATTGCAAGCCCACCTCCATCAACACCAATCTTTTGTAGATACCTTTTTATATCAAGAGAAGAGGAGAGTTTTTGAATGTGCATCTTATTTCTCTTTGACAAAACTCATTAAAATCATTGCAAGCACACTTTGTGGTCGCGAGTTTAAATCGAGTAATCTATAGGCTTTATCAAAATTTTCAAGTTGCAAGGGAGTTAAAATGAGTTGATTACTTACAGTAGCTTGAAAAAAAAGTGCCTCAAGTAAATTTTTGGCCTCATTTTTTTTCACTCTTACGTTTTCTTTGAGAAACTGAAACACTTGTGCATAATCTATTCTTGCAAGATTAAGAGACAAAGCAATATTGGCATGACTTGCACTCATTTTTAAAATAGGTAAACGCGAACGCACCGTTTGTAAAAGGTTTGATTTTGTTGGAGAAATAATAATAAACTCTATGTTTACAGGAGGCTCTTCAAGAAGTTTGAGTAGAGAATTTTGTGCCACTGCTGTAAATTCTAAGGCTGCGAGAATAATGTACTTAACTTCAGCGCTACTGATGTAGGCTTCATTGACAACCAGTTTGGCATGTTCTATTTTAAAGTTCTCTTCGACAAACTTGACCACACGAAAAGCTTTTAACTGCTTCTCAACTCGCTCAACCTCAGGTTCAACATCTGAAGCAATCACAATATGTCCTCTAAGCCGTGACATCCACTTCTCCGAACATAGCAGCATTTAAAGAGGCATTGAACAGTTTAAAAAGTTGTAAAAGTTTTATATCAAGATGAGTATCATACGATTTAAGTTCAAACGCATTGTTAAACTCTTCATCAAAAATCCAAAAGTAACTATTGTCTTGGCGTTTGGCAATGTCGCTGCGTTTGTCCGCACCTTTGCCTATATACCAGAAAAAAT
>JALWON010000126.1 GCA_027083475.1 Sulfurimonas sp. | reverse complement strand
TCTTTGCCTTTTTTCACTTCACCGTTTGCCACTAAAGAGCCTTTGAGATGTCTCTCAGTCACAAAATAAAGCCTGTTCAAATCATGCACTTTTATACGGTAATCACTCGTCAGTGATGTATCTTTTATGTTAAATCGAGCCTGTTTTACATTTAAATCAGCTAAACTAGAGAGTAAATCAACTTTTGTATCTACTAGATTTTTATTGAGTGTTGTCGTTGTTTGTGCACTAAACGCAGTCTTTGGCATCAAAGAGCTAAACGCATATTTTTTACTTAAGTAGCGAGAATCAAGCAAACCTTTTTTAATCTCTGTTTTGACTGTTCCTTTGAGCGCTTTCACATCTGCGTTTGTGATATTTGCATGAACATCCAAAAGTCCATCTGTATAGTGAGGCTGTTTTACCATATAGAGTAATTTTTGCAGTTTTAAGCCTACGATGTTAGCCTTTACACTTTTTGGTGCGAAATCTTTAAGCACTGCACTAAAAGTTGTACTAGAGTCTGCAAGGTCAGAGAGTCCTGTAACTTTCATTTTCTCTTTTGTTCCCTTCACATCTCCTGCTAAACGCAGCGCACCCCGCAGATCCGCTCCCGTTACAGGTTTTAGCAGTGCAAGCTCTTTTACATTAAGCTTGTAGTCCAAATTTATTTGTAATGGTTGTGGTATGACATGACCTTTTGAGCTGATTTTTGCCAAATTTGCATTCAAAATATACTTATACTCAACAGCATCCCCTTTCAGGTCAGCATCAAGGTTCATATTAAACGCAGTCCTTGGAATTGTAAGATTAAAATCTTTTCTCATGATCTTAGAGTTTAGCAGACCATCTTTTGTAAGTAGTACGATAGTTCCATCAAGTTTATGTGGCGTTATATTTTTAAAATTCACATCCAAATTGATTTTTGCTTTTGCATAAGCTTTTTGGTTAAGCATATCAAGCAGTGAGGAGAGATCTGCTGCGTTTACTTTAGCAATAATTGACGTTGGATTAAAATCAGTGAGTACAATATGGTATTCAGTAGCACTTTTTGCTACATCACTTTTTCCATCTACATGAATGAACTTCATATTACCCTTCACATCTCCATTTGTATGAAAAGAGCTTTGCAACTGCGTTTGGGTAAGCGGTTTAAGTGTTTGTAACGCTTCAAGTGCTACATTATAGTGGACATTAAAAGATTGAGAAAATAGTGAATATGTTCCATTAATATGTATAGCATTATTTTTATTGAGCAGAAGGTCTATCTTAAACTCATCCATTCGCAAATGAAAAGTCTCTAATTTTGAAGGTAACTGTGTCTGCTTTTGTATCTCTGTCTCTATGAGCGGCTTTATAGTTTCATTCCCAAGTGTCGTAAATGCAGCGATATAGATTACTGCTACCACTGTAACTATTATTCCCACTAACCAACTAAGTACTTTCATAAATGCTCCAATTATCTCAAATATTTTTATATTAGCTAATAATACAAAAATATACTTCATTTTCTTTTTAATTTTCCAACTAAAACCCTAAAAATGATATACTTGATATATTTAGACTCAACTTTACTTAATAATATTTATAAACAATTACTTGACATTGTTACGCTC
>JALWON010000125.1 GCA_027083475.1 Sulfurimonas sp. | reverse complement strand
TCGTGAAGATTCACAACATCACCTATCACAATGAGTGCTGGTCGTAAAGCATCTTTACACAAAGTATCTAACTCTGCAAGTGTTCCGGTGAGGACACTTTGATTGCTTCTTGAGGCATTAGAGATGACGGCAACACTTTTTTGCATATCTACACCAATATTTTGGGCACATTTTTTAATCTCTCGTGCTCTTGAAATACCCATTAAAACAACCATGGTGTGATTGTTGTACTTTAACATAGGAATCCACTCTAAGTTCACACGATTGCCTGCTAAGTGTGCTGAGACAATGGACATATTGGTCGCATACCCTCTTGCTGTTGGGGCAATACCTGCTAAGAGTGGTCCTGCTATAGCTGAAGAGATTCCTGGAACAACTTCTACCCGAATGCCCGCTTCTACCATAGAGAGTGCCTCTTCACTGCCTCGACCAAAAACATAAGGATCTCCGCTTTTGAGTCTTGCAACAGTAAGCCCTTTTTGAGCAAACTCTTTTAGTTGTGCATTAATCTCTTCTTGTTTTATAGAGTGAAACCCTTTTTGTTTTCCAACAAAAATTTGTTGCGTTTCTTTTGGAATAATATCTATAATCTCTTGGGCAATTAAGTGATCTAAAAAGACAACATCTACACTTTTTATCAGTTTATAGGCTTTCATGGTCAAGAGTTCAACATCCCCTGTTCCACACCCAACAAGATAGACCTTTCCTAACATTTTATTTGTCTCTATTTTTGCTTCTTGCACGTTTATAATTCCTTGTGCTCTTTTATGCTGTAAATCTTCGTTTAAAAGAGCTAAATTTTTTGGTAAATCTCGTTTGATTTTATCTCGTAATGCTTTTGCTAGTGTAGGACTTGCTCCTGAAGAGGAGACTGCCACCTTCACTGAGCCATACTCTACAAGTGCAGCAAAGAAAAAATCGCAAACTTCTGGAACATCAACACAATTATATAAAAAATTATGTGCATGTTTATGTTCTAAAAGTTTCTGCATAAGCTCTTTTGAACCTGTAGCATCTATGACAACAAAAAAAGAGTCTAAATCAGAAAGTGTAAACTCTTTTTTTTGCTTATCTGCAGAGATAGCATCAAACTCAGGGATAAATTCTTTTGAAACTATAGCAAAATTTATCGCATTTCTTTGCATAACCTCTGCTTTTTGCAGGGCAACTTTACCTCCACCTATGAGGAGGATTTTCATATCTTTTAAGACAATTGGTAAAGTTTTATATGCCATAACTAAATTCTACCACCAGCTTGCACACCCCAAGTCGTTCTCCAGCGTGTTTTTACCAAAGAAATTCCACTTAAAGCCACTAAAACAACAAGCGCAAATATCATAAAACCAGCACTATACCCATCAAAAGCCCCTTTACTCCAACCGAGTGTTTTAATGAGTGCAGTACCACCAAGTCCGCCAGCAGCACCGATAATACCGGTCATAATCCCTATATCTTTTCCAAAACGCTGTGGTACAAGCTGAAATACTGCACCATTGGCCATACCAAGGTTTGCCATGATTAAGAAAAGGACAAGAATAGCGACAGCAAATGGAAGTTTTACAGCAGCATTTAAGATTGCTAAAAGTGCTACAATGCCAAAGAAAATATAAAGAGATTTAATTCCGCCAAGTTTATCAGCAATCCCCCCACCCACAGGACGAAGTACTGCACCTGCAAAGATTGTTAATGCTCCAAAATACCCTGCAATTACTTTGACATTTGGCTCATTAAAAGTATCTAACCCAAATGCCGACATATCTGCTTGGTATGTATTCATAAGATAGACTTTCATGTAGCCTGCAAAACCAACAAAGCCACCAAAGCTCACTGCATAAAAGAGGTTAAACCACCAAGTGTCTTTATCGCGAAGTAGTTTCAAATAATCTTTTACTTTTTTAGGATTTGCTTTATAAACTGTTTCTGGAGCATTTTTTGCTAAAAATGCATAGGCAATAAATACAAAAATTGCCATTGTTGCACCGACACCAAAAACTGATTCCCAGCCCCAAAGTTCCGCTATTTTAGGAGCAAACATAAAATCTAACACAACACCAATATTTCCAGCACCTGCAATTCCAAGCACAACTCCTTGAAGTTTTGGTGGGTACCACTGTCCAGCCTGAGGGAGTGCCACAGCAAAGGAAGCTCCTGCAAATCCAAGACCAAGTGCAACTAAAAGCAGTGTATTGTAAGAGATAGAGTTTCCTTGCATAAATGCCGTCACCAAGGCAACAATAACAACAGATTGTGCAAGCAGTGCTGTCATTTTGGCACCTAACTTATCAACTCCAAAACCAAGTACAATTCTTAAAAGTGCTCCTGAGAGAATTGGTAAAGAGAGCAGTGTCGCTTTTTGACCTGCTGTGATAATAAACCCATTTTGTGCTAAAGCCTCCCCTATCTCTGTCGCGAGTGGCCCAAGCATTGTCCACACCATAAAACTCATATCGAAATACAAAAATGCCATAAACAATGTTGGAGCATGTCCTTGCCCTTTTAATGCTTTAAATCCTGCCATATAATATCCTCTCTTTTATTAGTTATAAATATATTTTTAATGATGCCATTATAAAGAAAATGCGATGAAAATTATGCACTTAGTTGTATAAAAAATATACAACTCTTGAACAAGTAGATTAGCTATTATACCCAATCCAGAGTAAAAGAATGAAATTTAAGAGTGTCATAATTGTAAACCCAATGCGATAAAACAAAACAGGATTTCTTTCTAAAAATGTACTGTTTTTTGCAAAATATGGTTTTACTTTTTGTGGATATTGGAGTTCATAACTCATCTCTGAGTAGTGTTCATAGCGTTGTTCCTTCTCTATAGCAATCGCTCTTAAAATAACACTATCCAGCCAATCAGGAATATTCTTGTTGTAATAGCTTGGTTTTTTCGCTGTTTTAAAAAGAGGATTTTGAAAAGGTTCTATCTCTCCATAAGGGTATTTTCCCGTTAAGGCGAGGTACAGGGTAACACCTACAGAAAAAATCTCACTACTCTCACTAATCGCTTCACCACCAAATCGCTCAGGCGATAAGAAGCTCGGTGTCCCTGCTCGTGTATTGTTAGAAAATATCTCCGTGATACTTCCAAAATCTATAATTTTATACACTATATTTTCATTTTCATCCTCTTGAAGCATAATATTATCGGGTTTTATATCTCCATGCACAAGGTCATACTTCAGCAGATACTGTGACATTTTTAGCAGGTTTTTTCCTAACTCTACCCCTGCATCTATAGTGAGTTTTTTATGAGAGAGATACTTTTGTAAATCTTCACCCTTAAAATGTTGCATCACATAGTATCTTTGTGTTCTGTTTTTGGGAATAACAGCTTTTGGAAAAAAATCAGCTTTGAGTCTTTTTGCATTCCAAGCTTCTTTGACAAAGAGATCAAGTACTGCACTATCATCTATAGCCTCTTTGGGAGCAAACTTAACAACATAATCTTTTGTTTTTTTATGGGCGAGCCATGTTCTCTCATTTTGCACTAAAGATTGTATGAGAGTGTACCCATCTATAGTCTCTCCCTGCTTCAGGTTTTGAGGTATTTGTAAATTTTGCTGTCTTAAATTTTCTAACTCACAAACATCTAAAACCTCCAAAACAATGGCGGTAGTATCATCAGGCAAATCATCTTCCATTAATTTAGAAGCTTTTTTGACTAAGGAGTGTGCCCCTAAAGCAATACCACTTTGCAAACTCTCTTCACTCATGATATTGTAAAGTCCATCACTACAGAGCAGAATTTTATCCTCTTTTTCAATGGCATTTTCAAAGTAGTATGGTGCTACATTTACATCAATGCCTATGGCTTGTGTAAGTACATTTTCATAGCCTGCTTCTTCCATAGCATGATCTTGTGAGAGTTGATTGAGTTTATTGTCTCGTTGTAAATAAACTCTACTATCTCCAACATTCGCCCCATATAAACGATTTCCCTCGATAACTACGATAGTCAACGTCGTTATGAGTTCACTGCGTTCATAATTGATTTGAGACTCTTTATATAAAATCTCATTAATAGACTTAATAAAAGTCAAAATAGATTTCTCTATACTCCAAGTTTTTGGACGCTTTTTTAAGTTGTTCATCAAGTACTGCACAGTGCGTTTTGCTGCCTCAGCACCCTCATCAGCACTCCCCACACCATCACAAACTATTGCCACTGTGAGGTTGTTGATATTTTTCACATCATAAAAATCATCCCCTGTTAAACTTTTGCCTTTTGCAAGTGTAAATCCTGAGTGTTTGATGTTTGATGATTTCATTATAGTTTTCCTTTAAATGCTTGGTTTAAGATGGAAGCTTTCAGCGCTTTTAGATGCTGCATCTTCTCTTTTTGCAGCTCTTTTACTCTCTCTATATGTGAAGAAATTTTATCTAAGTAGTTTACTGTTTTTTGTTGGATGTTTTGAGAAAGAAGTGGTACTTGAAATTTTTCTAACATGCTTTTTGTAATTGCTTCTCTTGTTGCACCACCAGATGAACTCAATAATAATTCTGATTTTACAAATGGGCTTATTAAATAGTAATGTAAAAAACTTGGAATCATAGTATCTTTTAATCTTAAAATAGAAACATGCTGATTTACTCTTGCAGGTAAATAATTGTTATCTACAATACAGCAACGAGCAACAGAAGCACCTGTAATATTTAATAATACATCATTTTCTTTTATAGCTACATTATTAAGTTTTTGTGCTTGTTCTTCATCTATAAAAGCTAATCCTTTTTCTCTGAAACCTGTATCATGCACGTTCATACTTCTAATTAAACTTATTCCTTCAGTTTTATAAGATTTTTGCCCACCTCTTGGAGTAGAACCACTTCCAATTTTCGAAGTAATCTCTTTTAGTGCTATTGTTTTTCTATTACTAAATTCCTCAAAAACATCATTCAAAACACTTCCCATAAAGGCATCTGCTTCATCCATGTTTTTTTGATGCAGGGCTATGGCTTTGTCTATCTTTTCAAAAAGAGCATCCAGTTTTGCAACTATTCTTTTTTGTTCTTGGAGTGGAGGGAGAGGAATAAGTGCATCATTTTTTAAATACCTAGTTGTAATTCTCGGCATTCTCGCACCACTAATATTATTCATCGCATTTTGAACAAAATAATTACTTCTTAGATAATGAGCTAAATAGTTAGAATCTAATACATCAGGAAAAGGTTTAAACGGTAAAATTTCAGTTGTTGCTATTCCACTAAATTCAGCTTTCCAAACTTTGTTTAAATATGGTCTTAACTTACTATAAAGAACCATACCCTTTTCAAAAACAACTTTACTACTTTTTATGTCTAATCCATGTGATGTTTTAAAATCAATAAGCTTTCCTGTATTTGACTCTATATGCTCTAATCCAATACAATTATATTCATCATCATTATCAATAATTACTGTTTTATTTGAAAATTCTATAGTATCTTTAAGCTTCTTCCACTCCCACCCTTCAGGAAGTTCATACAACTCATTCATCTATATCTTTTCCCATTAAAACAGCTTCAATTTCGTCCATCAACTCATCTATCTCTTTATTATGAGCTTTGATGTTCTCCACCAACTCCAATGGCGATTTATGCTCTATGACCTCAACATTGTTAGGATTTTTAGCAGATATATCATAATCTTTTATATCGTTTACATGCACTATCCAAGAGTTCTTTGTAAGCGCCCTCTTCTCCCAAGTATCAAGAAACTCTTTAAAATGTTCGTACTGAATGGGCTTGTTTTTTGTAAGCTTGTAGGGAGGATTGACTTCATAGTAAAATATATCGGAAGTTGAGCCGTTTCTATCAAAAAAGATGACATTTGTCTTCACGCCGCTATATGGCAAAAATATACCCGCCGGAAGTGAAAGAATCGTATGCACATTGAAACGCTCTAAAAGTTCCTGCTTCACCGCTTGAAATGCCTTGTTTGTTTGAAACAACACACCCTCGGGAATGACTACACCACATTTGCCGCCGAGTTTCAAGTAGTTCATCATATGCTGTAAAAAGAGTAACTCCGTCGCATTTGATTTTATAGGAAAGTTTTGCTGTATGGAGTCGTTTTCTTTCCCGCCAAAAGGAGGATTCGCCAAAATGCAGTCAAACCTGTCCTTTTCTTCCAAGCCTCTAATGTCTTTTGTAAGCGTATTTGTTTTTGCGATGTTTGGAGACTCTATGCCGTGGAGTATCATATTCATCACACCCATTACATAAGAGAGCGGCGTTTTTTCATTTCCAAAAAATGTATCTTCATTTAAAAACTTCAACTGCTCTGTTGAGAGTTCTCTTTGCTTGTTTGCTTCAATGTTTTCATAGCGCATATGGTTATAGGCTTCTATGAGAAAGCCACAAGAACCCACAGCAGGGTCATATATGGTCTGCCCTACTTGAGGATTTACAACATCAACTATGACTTTTATAAGCGGACGTGGCGTATAGAACTCCCCGCTGTTCCCACCGTCACTTCCCATATCTTTGAGTAGTTTCTCATAAATCTGTGAAAGTTGAAACAAGTCAGCCTGATTATGAAAATCCATCGCATCGATGATGTCTAAAACTTCTCTAAGCGTATGCCCATTGGCAATGCGGTTGTCCAAATACTCAAAAATAGCGCCGATTTTATACTTGATAGACTTAGCATCTTGTGTGATTGATTTAAAACCCTTAAGGT
>JALWON010000124.1 GCA_027083475.1 Sulfurimonas sp. | reverse complement strand
GTAAAATATGCACTATCAAGAGACTTAATCAAAGGTAAGTTAAAACAAATGGCGTTACATGCTATTAATACGGTAAATTTTAACCCTGAAGTGCAAAAAGAAAACGGCATCAATGCTATGTTTGTAGGAACTAACGGAGCAGAAAAAGGCGCATTTAGTGATATGGCAACAAGAAAGCCTATGAATGAAATTGATGATAGTATGGCAAAAGTTTTACCATTTAAAGATGGAAAGATATCTCATAAGCTTGAGGAGGTATTGCACCATCCAAAACTATATAAAGAATACCCAGAGTTAAAAAATATTAGAGTATCAAAAAAAATAGGCAAAGGAGCATATTTTGATGGAGATAATCATATAAAAATAGGAAATATGACAGAAGTTACCAATGATGTCTCAAAACAAGAAGATGAGATATATAAACAAGCACATCAACTTGAAAAACAGGGCGAATTAACGCCAGGTAAAGAGGCAGAACTAGAAGTAAAGTTAAGAGAGCTAGAGATAAGCAGCAGGCAAGGAGTAGCGCCCGACAAATCTACATTATTACATGAGATACAACATGTTATACAATCTAAAGAACAATGGGCTAGAGGCGGAAGCACAGACAACATACTGCCTAAAGATATGTATAAGACGATTACTGAAACATATGGGAACTTACCCGCAATACAGAAGATAGAAAGAGATTATTTAAATGGAAAGATACCGACTGAAAATGAAATGTACGAAAAAGTCATAAATTTAGCATCAAATAATTATGGCGGTATTGAAAGCTTAAAATACGATACATATAGACGGCTACACGGAGAGCAACAAGCAAGAGCCACACAATACAGAGCAGATATGACACCGCAGGAGCGACAAAAAGAGAGTTGGCAAGATACACTTAAGAGAGTAGAGGGCGAATATAAAGAGCCTATCATTAAGTATCGTGATAGCAAAGCGGATATGAGTCCTGTAAAAAGTAAAGCACAAAAAGAGATGAGGGGTATTTATAATGTTCATAACAATGATAAGGCTTCAACTGATATTTATAAAGATGATGAGTTTGCTGATAATGTAATTAAGTATGAAAAAGGAAAAGCAGATTATATTGATAATAATGGAAACAAAAGAAATGGTTTTGGCGATTTACACATAGAAAAACATATCGGAAAAGACAAAGATGGATGGGTAAGTGAAAAAGAACTTTTAAATATTGGAAATGCAATTAGGAATACGAAGCCTAAAATAGCAAAGGACGGCAAGAGAATTTATGAGTACAAAAATGATGAAGGTACAAGGTTTAGAATAATTATTGGAGATAAGAAAAATGGAGAAAGAACCATAAGCTTTTTTTCTAACAGAAAGGCTGGGTTTGGCAACGATAGCCAAAATTACATTTACAACCAACCTTTGCAAAAAGAAATTATACCACAAATAGACAACACTATCAAAGCTAATGGCGTACATGCGTTAGGTGGAGCAGCGTTTGGAGCAACCGATAGCCTTATAAATCAAAGAGATGTAAACAAAGACGGCAAATATAATTATAAAGATTTACTTGAAGAGACGGCAATGGGCGCTATTAGCGTAAGCGCACTTAAAAGGCTTGCACCTAAAC
>JALWON010000123.1 GCA_027083475.1 Sulfurimonas sp. | reverse complement strand
ACTTTTCTCAGCGACTTATGATGATGCAATACGAACGGTAAGTAAAACATTTCAAAGGAATGCTGTGAGTGTGAAAACGGCAAGTGTTGAGGTCAAAAATGAGATTGAAGAGATTTTCTTTTTGACTGAAAACAAGATAGAGAGTTTGATTCAAGTTTTAAGCACATACAAACCAGAAAATGTTATCGTTTTTACAAATACAAAAATCGAAGCCAAAGAGTTAGCCCTCGCACTGCAAAAAGAGAAGATAGATGCTTTAGCCATTCATGGAGATTTGGAGCAGTATGAACGTAATGATGTTTTAGTGCAGTTCTCTAATGCCTCATGTTCTATCTTAGTAGCGACAGATGTGGCGGCTCGCGGACTTGACATCAAAGCCTTGTCCATGGTTGTGAACTTAAATTTACCTCATGGTGAAGAGACGTATACACACCGTATTGGCAGAACAGGACGAGCAGGTGAAAAGGGGAGTGCGATTACTCTCTATGAAGCCTTTGAAGAAGAGAAAGTAGCCCTTTATAAAAATGAAAGAAGAGTCTTTAAAGATGCATCGAGTTTAAGTAAAACAGCAGGCTTTACAATGCAACCAAAGTATGTTACCTTAGTTATAGAAGGCGGTAAAAAAGATAAACTCAGAGCAGGCGATATCCTCGGGGCATTGACAGGCGAGGGCGGACTTAAAGGGAGTAGCATTGGGAAGATTGACATTTATGATAGACAAAGTTATGTGGCTATCGAGCGTGCATTTGTAGAAGAGGCACATAAAAGAATGGGTCGAGGTAAGATTAAAGCGAAGAAATTTAGTGTATGGATTTTGGAATAACACTTGCTTTACAGAAGAGAAGAGATAATAATTAGGCTAATCAATTGGATAGAATAACAGCGACAAAAACAGCCCTTTTGGCAAGTGAATGTGACAAGATTTTTAAGCTCAGTGATGCAGTGAAAAAAGCGATAGAAAAGACAAGTAGAGAGGAGTTCGTTCCCTCTGGATTTCGTCATAATGCTTACAAACTTGATGCTTTGCCTATTGGTTCCGCACAGTATATTAGTTCACCGCTAACAGTCGCAAAAATGAGTGAGTATTTAGAACCAAAAGGTGCGGATAGAGTCCTTGAGATAGGGTGTGGCAGTGGGTACCAAGCAGCCGTTTTGTCACATCTTTTTCGGGGTGTTTTTACGATAGAACGCATCGAATCGTTAATGTTAGAAGCGAAGAAACGGTTTCGTGCTTTGGGGATAGATAATGTTCATACAAGAACGGATGATGGGCAAAATGGTTGGGTGCAGTATGCTCCTTATGATAGGATTCTATTTTCTGCAACGGCAAAAAGTATCCCACAAAAATTGTTTGAGCAATTACGTGATGGAGGCATCTTAGTTGCTCCTATGCAAAAAGGCAATCAGCAAATCATTACAAAATTTAAAAAAAATGGGACACGCATTGAAAAAACAGAGCTTGAGGCTTGTGACTTTGTGCCTGTTTTAGATGGAGTGCAGAAGTAATATGCTATAATAAAACCATATTTGAGGAGTCTTTTATGGAAAAAGTTCATGGTATATTGTATGCAAAACCTGAGGTCGTGCTACTGCAAGATACAGGTATTGGGGTGGCGGAGAGTGCTGCTCGTACTTGTTATGACTCCTTTTCAAATAGTGAAAATGAGGTTATCCAAGCCATAGAACATACCCTTCCAACAGAGACAATGTGTGAAGATATTAATGCGATTGATGATTCACAGCTTTTAGATGATCTTGCTTGGACCTATTTTCATCACTCTATTTTAGAGCATGCAAACTTGAGTTTTCTTATTCGTGGGACTTCTCGAGGGGTATTGCAAGAGCATGCAAGACACCGACTCCAAGCCATTAGTGTGCGAAGCACTCGCTATACCATGAGTGGGATTATTAATGCATTTGTTGCTGCACAAGTGGCAGGTGATAAAGAGTTCTTTATCCAAAAGGTGCTTGCATTTGATATGTTTGTCACAGCAGATGAAAATTATAATCGTATTGAAATTGCAGGAATGTATGAGAAGCTCCTTTTTCAAAAAGAAGCGGTGGAAGATTTTTATGCTATTGCGGTGGCAAAAAGTTCTTTGCCTCTTTTAGAGGAGTTCTCTCATGATGCCCAAAAACTCTACGATGCCCTCCAAGCAGGCAAGAAAAAACGCAATGTCGGTGATGCTTTTAAACACATCATTTCTGATAATGTCAAAGTAGATATGGTGGTTACTTTTAACCTCAGAAGTCTAAAAAACTACTTTACACTTCGTGATAGCGGTGCGGCATTTTTTCAAATTCGCTGGCTTGCACAGGCAATGATAGCAGTAACACCAAAAAAATATTTAGACCTGATTATAAAACAAAAATAGGAGAAAAAGATGTGGAAATTTATACCCATTGTCGCCCTTGCGTTTAGTGCTTGTTCAAGCTTTAGTATAAACGCAAGTATGTGTGACAAGATAGCCAATGACCCCCACCAGATGATGCCAGAAGAGTGCCGTAACTACTCAGAAAAAGAGGCAGAAAAAGCATTTTTTAAAGGCAAAAAGAAAGCCCAAAAACGTGATGACATTATTAAATTTTCTAAGGATGCGGATGAACAACAAAATTGAAACAGCACAGACCCTTCTTGAGGCGCTGCCCTACATTAAACGCTACACCAATGAGATTTTTGTCATTAAGTATGGTGGTTCTGCACAAATAAACCCCTCTTTAAAAGATAAATTTGCACAAGATATTATTTTGCTGTATCTTGTAGGGATTAAACCCGTTGTTGTCCACGGTGGTGGGAAAAAAATTAATGCGATGCTTGATAAACTTGAAATAGAGAGTCAATTTATTGATGGTATGCGTGTCACTGATGAGCAGGTAATGGAAGTTGTGGAGATGGTGCTGAGTGGAAACATTAACAATGAAATCACTACACTGCTCAATATGCATGGCGGTAAAGCCCTTGGAATGACAGGAAAAGATGCAAATTTTATCACAGCAGAGCCAAAAGCAAAAGGAAAATATGGTCTTGTCGGTGAAATTGTAAACATCAATAACAGTGTCATAGAACGACTCTTAGAAGATAAATTTATTCCTGTGATTGCCCCTATTGGCTCAGGAAATGAAGTGAATCACCCAGGGTTTAATATAAACGCAGACTTAGCCGCAAGTAAAATCGCTGCGGCAATTGGTGCAAAAAAAATCATTTTCATGACAGATATTGTTGGGGTGTTAGATAAAGAAAAAAACCTTCTTGAAACATTAACACAAGATGAGATAGAGGCTTACAAACAAGATGCAACAATTGTAGGCGGCATGATACCAAAAGTGGATGCCTGCTTAGAAGCAGTAAACGCAGGGGTAGAAAAGGCACATATCATCGATGGAAGAGTGGAACACTCGATACTTTTAGAAGTATTTACCAGCGAAGGTATTGGAACAGTAATAAAAAAATAATAAAGGAAACAGATATGGCAAGAAGTGAAGTATGTGAGTTATGTGGCAGTAGTGAAGAAGTAAGTGAATTAGCAGTACCTCAAGGAGTAGAGGGTGAAGATGGTGGCGTTTGTGTCTGTGCAAATTGTAAAACGCAGATAGACTCAGGTGAACTTGATGAGACACATTTTAACTGTTTAAATGACTCTATGTGGAGTGAAGTCCCTGCTGTAAAAGTAATGTCAGCGATACTCCTTAACAAACTTGGTCGTCAAGATTTGTTAGAGATGATGTACTTTGAAGAAGCAGAACAAGCTTGGTTTGACAAGGCACTCAATGCAGAAGCAAATAAGGTGGTTTTTCGTGATGCCAATGGGGTAGAACTCCATGCAGGCGATAGCATTGTCATCTTAAAAGACCTTGATGTGAAGGGTGCTGGTTTTACTGCAAAACGCGGGACAACGGTCACAAGAATTGCCTTACCAAATGATATGGACGACCATGTAGAGGGTCGTGTCAATGGAACGAAAATCTACCTCAAAACAGAGTTTATCAAAAAAGCCTAATGCAAGCGAGCGATAGATTTCATAAAATAGATAAGGATTTTCGTAATCCTTATGCACGAGACAGAGACCGCATTATTCACTCTGGCTCCTTTCGTAAACTCGAGTATAAAACGCAGGTTTTTTTAAACCATGAGGGCGATTTTTTTCGTACACGTCTTACACACTCTATAGAAGTCTCCCAAATTGCACGCTCTATTACCTCACAACTTGGACTCAATGAATCTTTAGCCGAAGCCATTGCGTTAGCCCATGATTTGGGGCATACTCCTTTTGGACATGTAGGTGGGGATACCCTTGATGAGTGCTTAAAAGATGATGGTTTTAAGCATGGGTTTGAGCATAATTTTCAGAGCTTTCGTGTGGTGACAGCACTTGAGAAACGCTACCAAGGTTTTGATGGACTCAACCTCACTTTTGCGACTTTAGAGGGCATTTTAAAACACTCCTACCCGTACCATAAATCTTTTTTACCTGCAAAAATTCATGAACAATTTAACCTTGACAAACACCCCTCTTTTGAAGCGATGATTGTCGATAGGGCAGATGAGATTGCCTATACGAGTCATGATATTGATGATGGGATTAACTCAGGGATTATCACTTTTGCAGATTTAAAGGAGAGTGAACTTGTGCAAGAAATCTTGCAAAAGGTACAAGAAGAGGGTATCTCAGAGCAAGAAGAGGAGATGTTTCGCTACCGTTTTAGTTCGCATCTTATCAATCATCTTGTCTATTCCCTGCTTGATTACTCGACACCAAGACTTTTAGATAAAGAGAATCTCATGCCTATAGGGATGGAGAGAACATTAGAGACAAAACTCAAAAAACTTAAAAAAATACTTTTTCAAAAAATGTACCAACATAAGAGTATTGTGCGAAAAATGTATGCGGGGAAACAGGCGATAATAGGGCTTTATAAGGGTTTAATGGAGGAAGAAAAAATGCTTCCTCTTTTTTACTACAAACAGCTTGCATATCGTAACAAGCATAGAGTTGTTGCTGATTATATGGCTTCGATGAGTGATCGATATGCTCTTAAATTTTATAACGAAATGTATGGGAAATTATAGTATGAAAATAATTATTTTCTTTTTCTTGAGTACTTTTTTGTTGCAGGCACAAGAGAGACTTACTGTTGTGAAAGACAGTTCTGGTTTGAGTGAGAATGCCATTAGAAAAAAGGCAGAAGCAGCCGATAAAAAAGTCAAAAGAATTTTAGATATACAAGATGTGATAGCGGCAACCGATAGCAATGGCAAGGTAGATTTAGCAAAGCTAGAAGCAAAATGGGAGAAACTCTCTCCCACACCTAAAAAATATGATTGGGTACAGACAAAATCAGGCGAGTGGTTTAGGGGGAACATTAAAGCACTTTATGATGACAGGCTCGAATTTGATAGCAAAGAAATCGGTTTATACACTTTTAAACTTGCAGATGTTGCACAGATAAAAAGTTATCATCTCATGCGTGTCAATATTGAAAATTTAGCTTCTATTAAAGGTATTTTGCGTTTAAAGGGAGAGAAACTGACGATTATACAAGGTGAGAACAAGTATGATTTTGCAAAAAAACAGATTGTCTCTTTTGCACGAGACGCCAATGCAGAGCGAAATCTGTGGAGTGGGAAAGCAAGTATAGGTTTGGATATGCGTAGTGGTAATAGCGACCAGCAGGATTTTACCGCAAATCTTAAACTTCAAAGAAGAAGTTCTGAGTCACATTTGGCTTTGAGCTATTTGGGACGTGTCTCTTCTAAAGAGAAGGTAGAAATATCTAATGACCATCGTTTTAACGAAAAGTATGATATTTTTTTGAGTAGAAACTTTTTTTGGACACCTCTTTTTTCAGAACTTTATATTGATAAATTTAAAAATATTGATGCACAAATCACTGCTGGGGTAGGGGTAGGGTACACACTCTTGGACACATCAAAAACGAGATGGAGTTTTTCGGGAGGGCCTGCGTTTGTTTATACTCGCCATGCAACGGTAGATACAGCAACACAAAAAACTGCTTTTTCTCCTGCCTTGGAAGCAAGCACACAATATAAATATAAAATCAATACAATGACAAAATTGACTTACGATTATAAGCTGACATACACAACACGTGAAGCAGGGGTTTACAAGCATCATATGGTACTTGTTTTACAAAACAGTTTACTTTCTTGGCTAGATTTTGATATTTCAGGGATTTGGGATTATGTCAAAAGTCCGACAGCTGCTAGCGATGGTGCTATACCACTTCAAAATGATTTTCAGATGATTATGGGACTTGGAGTTGCGTTTTAGTTGATAGAGAAAAAAATATCTTAAGCCAAAAGGCTTAAGATAAATTGTTACAGGCGTGATTCATAACGTCTCATCATATAAAGACGTTTTAACATCTTTTTACGAGAAGCTATTTTGAATTTCTTACGTTTTTCAGTTTCAGTTTCATGGAAACGGCGAGCACGAGCTTCTGTAACGATTAAGTTACGGTCAGTCTGCTTTTTAAAACGTCTGTAAGAAGCATCAAAATTATCGTCATGGCGTAGTACGATACCAGGCATATCACATCACCCACTTTCTTTAAAATTTTTCGAGTTGCAATTATAGCGTAATTATGCTTTTTTACAACCCGTATTGATTCTTAAAATAGAATAGAGTGGGCAAAGACCAACAATGCTTGTTCCAAGTAAAAC
>JALWON010000122.1:3034-6700 GCA_027083475.1 Sulfurimonas sp. | reverse complement strand
TGTCCATAAGTATCATTAATAGATTTAAACCCATCTAAGTCAATAAAAAAGAGAGAAAAATCATAACTATTTTTACTGGAGACCTCTTGCATAAAAAGTTCTAACTTTTGATTAAAATGTTTCCGATTTGGTAAACCTGTAAGATAATCCACATAAACCATAGATTCAAGTTTTCTTTGAACAGATTGTTTTCTTTGAATTTCTTCTCGAAGTTCATGTGTTCGCAAAGAAACCTTCTCTTCTAAAGAGTCTTTCTCTTTTTGAAGTAAATTTTGTAAACTTACTAAATTACTAATATCATTCAAAGAGACGATATAAAAAGTCTCATCTTCTATATGTATTTCCTCTTCACTTAGTTTAAAATAGTTCTTTTGTAAATAGATAATATCATCAACAACAGCTATATTTTTATAAGAACTTAAAAAAAGAAAAAGTTCTTGTGGTAAACTTTTTATATGTTTTCCAAGAACTTTCTTTGGATTGAGATCAAAAAAATCACAAGCACTCTTATTAAAAATAGAGATTTTTTTATCATTTTTATAGACAATTACAATCTCATGAAGTGAGTTTAGAATAGACTCATTTGTCTGCTTTTCATACCCAAACTGTTCTAAATTCTCAACTACTGCCTCATACTGCTCGATTGCTTTTTTTGCATGAATGGCAGAAGCTTTTTTCCAAACTTCTATCTCTGCTAGGTACTCTGATTCATCTATTTTACGCTGCATTGTTTTTCCATTGTTCTATAAAAGCAAAGATTTCTTGTTCATATGCAGGGGTTTGTGGATTACAAGAGAGTATATTTATCTTAGGTCTGTTTTCTAGTAAAACATCTAAAGAGTTCAATAGATAATAAAAAGCATTTGGATGACTATACTCTTTAATATCTACTTTTGCCAAAACATCTTCTAGACTAAAGAGTGTTGCATTTGGAGTACCTGCGAAATAGTCTAAAACTAAGATCTCTTTTTTTGTCTCAAAGTGAGGTAAAAGATTCATTCCTCCTATACCACCTTCTATCCATTCCAAATACTTCTCTTTTTTCTCTTGTACTTGATCATATATCCATAAAGCAGCACCATCTGGTTCTATGTATCTATTGCCAACACAGATTATTTTTCGCATTTTAGAGTCCAATCTTAAATTTATACTTTTGCTTACTATCTTGCATATCTATTGCATGGACTGTACAAACAAGACAGGGGTCAAAAGAGCGTACTACATGACCCATCTCCATAGGATTTTTAATATCTCTGCACTCTAAACCTATGAGTGCATTTTCCCATGCTCCTCTGTTTCCCTCTAAATCCTGCGGTGAGCCATTCCAAGCTGTGGGTGTTATGATTTGATAATTTTCAATTTTTCCATGCTTTACTCTTACCCAATGTCCTAAAGCACCGCGTGCAGCCTCTACAAGTCCTACACCTTCTCCTGAGAACTCCTCAACAGCTTGATTATAACTCATATCCCCAAAGGATTCTATTGCACCTTGTATATCTTGTCGTGCATACTTAAGATGGATTGCTGGTCGTAAAATACGTGCTAACTCTCTTACATATGCACAGTCGCCATACTTATCGTTTAAACTTGTAAGAAGCTTATCACCATTTACAAGTGCTTGTGCAAGCGGTCCTGTTTGCATCACTTTTTTAGCATATCGAGGTGCCTTCGCCCAAGTATAGCCATCTTCACTCTTCATATCTGGCTGAGTTACTCCATCGAAAGGTTTTTGTTTGACATTGACTTGTTTATACCAACTGTGAGAGATATCTTCATATATTTTACTCACATCAAGTTCTTCAAACTTTCCCTCTATAATCACACCTGCTTTAATCAGTCGTTCACTTGGATTGAGTGGATTATGTACTGTACCATAGCTTAAAAAGTTTTGTGATGTTTTTCCAATCTTAAAAAGCTGTGCATACTCTGCATAGCGTGTAAAACGTGCTATATCTGTCTCTGCATTTTCTTCAAGATGGTACATAAAAGATTCTACACTCTCAATTTTACTAAATGCTTCTAAAGAGCATCCTAAAACATTTTGTTCATACCAAGAAATAATCTCTTCTATATGATTTTGAGCAACAGTAAGTTCTAAAAGAGAAGGAAGGGTTGAAATACCACCGGGAACTATGTGTGAAGTATGTGGCCACTGCCCACCAATGATAGCAACAACCTTTAAAATCTCTGTTGTCTTTTTCAAAGCTTCTTTAGAAGAGGCTCCTTTAAAAGGTTCATAATGGTGTGTTGCTTCTTGGTAAAAAGGAGCATCTTGATAAAATTCATTTGTAAAATCCCCCATAAACATCAAAAAAAACTGCCGTATATCACTCTGAATTGTCTCGCTCAAAAGAGAAAGATTACGTAGTCTTACAGCCTGTGCGGGAGGAGTGATATTTTGTGCATTTTCTAAAGCATCAACAGCTGCACAAAGATGTGTCACCGAACAGATACCACAGATTCGAGGGGTAACCACTAGGGAGTCTAAGGCAACTCGTCCTTGTAGTATATTTTCAAAACCTCTATAGAGTGTTCCTATACTTTTAGCCTCTACAATCACACCATCTTCAATAGTAACATTAATGTCCAAATCTCCTTCAACACGATTGAGTGGAACATTTAAAGTTATCTTTTTTGCCATTATTCTTCTCTCTTTTTCAGTCTTTGCGGTGCTGCTTCTGCTGCCATATCTTTGTAGGCCAAATAGTATGCTCTATCTACTCCCTCTGGGAGATGAAGAGGAGTTCCTGCTATCGTCGGTGTTTCAAAAAATGGACTTGGATGAGGAAAGGTAGTGTTTGTACATCCAAAACATGGTACACCTGCACGTGTTTTTGAGTTAACATCGTTCCAAAGATGTGTATTACAAGAGGCATGTGTTGTAGGACCCTTACAGCCAAGGTGAAAAAACATACACCCCTCTTCCCCAAACATATTTTCTTCTACTTTATATTCATGATGTTCATTACGAGTACACCCTTGATGTACAGTTGGAGCATAATAGCATTTTGGTGTGTTATTTGCTCCTAACTCTACAGGTAGATTGCGTGCAACAAGATTTAAAACAGACTCTAATGCTTTAGGGTGAATAGGACATCCTGGAAGATTGATTACTTGAAGTCCTTTTTTGCTGTGAAAATCTTTACCTAAAAAACCACCTTGGGTATTGTGATGTTGTTGCAGACCAATCCCGGCAATGTCATCTCCCTCATAGGAACCAAAACCACCAAAACTAGCACATGTACCGACTGCCACTACAACATCTGCTACTTGTGCGAGTTGCTGAAGTAGGTCTTTTTTTGGTTTTCCACGAAATGTATCAAACATTCCACTTCCATCTGGGCCCATCACAACATTACCCTCAACACATAAAATGTCCAGTTTTCTCTCTCCAGCTACAATCTCTTCAAGCATCTGATCATGCTCTGTGTAGGTAATAGTAGATAAGGAGGGATGCCATAAGACATCAATGCTGAGCATACTAAAAAAAGAAAATAAATCAGGTGAATTAAGGTTAAGGATAGACATACTGTCTCCACTACATCCACCGGATTGGAGCCAATAAAGGGTTTTATTTTTTTGTGTCTTCATAAGCACATATTATTCTTATAAAGATAAATATATGCTGAAAATAGATGAAATGGGGGGGGGGTAAATGAACACTTA
>JALWON010000122.1:0-3024 GCA_027083475.1 Sulfurimonas sp. | reverse complement strand
TTATTGTCTGAATATATGCTTCCCAAGCACTCTGCAGCTCTTTAGAGAGGGAGACACTTACACTTATAATATCTTTTGGAACGATACTGATAACTTGTACATTTGCCATTCTTTCACTCAAAGAGCAAATTTGGAGCATTTCAGCTATCTCTACTTCATTGGCAGTTTTTTTAATAAGTGCACCTTCTAAAAACTCATCTCTGTCTTTAAGTGTAATCTCTCCCACTTGTTTACTCTCATCCGAAGCAGTGTTTACGATAATCACCTCTTCAAACTCTTGAAGGAGAGGCATCAACTTAAACCCAAGTGTACCCCCATCAACAATTTCAACGCTATCTGGTTCAAAAAAATAGTTCTCTTTCATATACTTCGCAGCATATAACCCTACTCCCTCATCTTTAAAAAAAGCATTTCCGCTTCCTATAAGTGCTATCTTTTTTTGCATACTTACCCTTTATAATTTAATGCATAATATAACTGGCCAAACGCAATACCACCATCATTAATAGGTGTTTCACTCTGTATATAATATGCTCTTTTTTCTTTCTTAAATGCTTGTATAACTTTTTCAAGCAGGACTCTGTTTTGGAAAACACCTCCACTCAAGACTAGAGGATGTTTTTTATACTCTCTTGCTACTTTTATAATCATCTCTACAACTGTATTCATAAACTTTTCAGCAATATCTTCACGTCTGCTCTCTTGCATAATCCCTTTTACAATCCCATCAAAAGTGATACTCTCCCCCTCAAAAGCGAAACTATAACTTTTGTCTGTTTGTGAATGTTGTGCCTCTTTTTCAAGTATCATTCCACTCTCTCCCTCAAAATCGAGTCTGTCCAGATGACCAGAGAGAGCATATACTCCATCAAAGAGTCGCCCTATAGAGCTACTCTTTGGGTTGTTGAGATTTTTTGTAAACATCGTATAAAAACTTTTCAACTCTTGCTCAGAAAAACTTTTTATAAGTGGCGTTTGCATCGCTTGAATTTCTTCAAAAGTATAAGTAGCAAAAAGAAGTGCTAAAGCAACACGAGAAGGCTCTTTAATAGCTTTTTCACCACCTAAAAGTGCCAGTTCTTGCAGATGATAGATGCGTTTATATTTTTGTGGAGTTGCTAAAAGCACCTCCCCTCCCCACAATGTTCCATCATCCCCATACCCCGTTCCATCAAAACAAAATGCCAACACTTCCTCGCTAAGATTTTTTTCGTGCATACAAGCCATGGCGTGAGCATAGTGGTGTTGTACTTCAAGGAGTTGCACCTGCGGATGTTTTTGTACATACTCTTTTGCCCATACTGTTGTCTCATAAAAGGGGTGCTTATCGCAAACGATAACATCAGGAACAAAATTATAAAGCTCTTCAAACACACCAAGCATTCTTTTAAAATACTCCACAGCATCTAAGGAGTTTAAATCTCCTATGTGTGGTGAGAGTATAGCACTCTTAGCAAACGCAAGTGCAAGCGTGTTTTTTTGGTTTGCTCCAAGAGCTAATATCTTCTTCTCACTCTGCTCTTTAAGAGGAAAACTACGAGGCATATATCCTCTCGCCCCACGCACAAGAACACTCTCTTCTCCTAGAGTCAGCACAACACTATCATCGCAGGGATTGAGTATCTCTCTATCATAAAAAAGCATCGCATCTGCCACCTCTGATAGGTGCTCTCGTATCTGCGTTTCACTTGTCATAATAGGGGAATCACTCAAGTTAGCACTTGTCACTACAAGAGGGGTAGAGAGTTTTTCTAAAAGCAGTTTATGTAAAGGAGTATAGCCAAGAAAGACCCCTAACACATCAATATTTGGTGCGATTGCTGCACTTAGAAGTGAAGTATCTCTTTTTTGTACAAGCACAATTGGCTTTTGTACGCTCTGTAAAAATTTTCTCTCTTCATCATGTAAAAAAGCTACCTCTTCTATGCTCTTCTCATCTGCAAACATAACAGCAAAAGGTTTTCTCTCACGTCTTTTCCTCTTGCGAAGTTTTTCAACACTCATATCACTTCGTGCATCGCATACAAGATGAAATCCACCCATTCCTTTCATGGCTACTATACCACCCATTTCAATCGTTTGGCATGTGGCTTCTATTGCAGATAATTCTTCCTCTTTAAAGGAAGTCTGAAAATTTTCAAAATAAAGTTGTGGACCACACTTATAACAGCTAATTGGTTGTGCATGGTAGCGTCTGTTATTTGGGTCTTCATACTCTAGTTGGCACTCTTTACACATTAAAAATGGCTTCATGGAGCTATTTTTTCTATCGTAAGGAAGAGATTTTATAATACTAAAACGAGGTCCACAATCTGTACAGTTCATAAATGGGTAGTGATAGCGTCGGTTGGAACTATCTTCAAACTCTTTCGCACAAGCATCACAAAGTGCTATATCAGGAGAGAGCATCGCTGTTGCTTGACTTGTAGTAGAGAGGAGTATCTCAAAGCCTTTTTCCTCTTGTAACGCTATCTCTTTTTGTTGTAAAGTATCTATGCGAGAAAGTGGTGGATGAGAGATAGAGAGTTGTTGTACAAAACTCTTTATTGCTTTTTGCTCTCCTTGTACCTCCATGACAACACCATGAGAGTTATTTCGTACATACCCATGCAGTTCTAAGCTAGAGGCAAGTTTGTAAACAAAGGGGCGAAACCCAACACCTTGAACAATACCCTCTATATCTATATGAACTCTCTGCTTACAAGAATGCTCCACCAACAACACAGCTCTCCTTAGAAATTGGATAATTTATATTCATACGAGGCGGTGTCATTCTGAGGTTTCTTTGCATTCTTGAGAAGAGCGATTGGTTTGCAAAATGTGCTCCACAAAGAATGATCTCCTCTGCCTTCGTTTTTCCTTTTAACTCTTGAAGTATATCGTTAAAATAATCACCTAGGCTCTCAAAAATAGAATAACTTAAAATTGTTGTACTCACATCTGCTAATTGATACGAAATGATACTTGCTAAAAATGCAGCATTGTCAAAGCGGTTATCTTTGACATGGGTATCTATCTGAATAC
>JALWON010000121.1 GCA_027083475.1 Sulfurimonas sp. | reverse complement strand
CAGATTACAGATGAATTTTTAGAAATACTCGATGAAGAGTGGCTTGAGAAACATATGCATATTGCCCTGCAACATACTGCACCAGAGATGCTTAAAATTATGAATCGACGCAATGTTTATAAACAAGACAAGGCTCTTTTTGAGCTCCTTGCTGCAAAAGGTTTTGCTATTGGAACAGATTTTATTACAGGTCACCCTGGTGAGAGTGAAGCCCTTTGGCAAGAAGCGATGCAAAACGCAAGAGAATTGCCACTGACACATATACATGCCTTTACATACTCCAAACGCGATGGTACAAAATCGGCAACACTCAAACCTGAGATTAACGGTAAAGTAGCTAAACAAAGACTCCATGAAATAGAAGCACTTATCAAAGCAAAAAATTTGCAATTTAGAGAGGCATTTCATGGAGAACTTGATGTTTTGGTTGAGTCTTATAAAGAGGGATTCTACCATGGGCTTGATCAGCATTTCAATAAGATAATGATAAAATCTGATGAAGATTTACTTGGAAACTGGGTGCGTATTGCAGAGTATCAAGTACACAAGGAACATAATTATGCCGAGCTCTAAACTCAATAGAATTCTTATTTATGCGTCAGCGAGTTTGATTATATTGCTTGTTATATTTGCACTTGTGAGAAACCGTGCAGATGATGTAACACTCAATCAAGCGAGTGCTATGCTTGAAAATCATACAGTCAAAAAGGTTGTTGTCTCTAAAGAGTATGTTTATCTCAAAACAAATGATAATCTTTATAGAATTGCCTCCTCGCAGGTCTCCCCAAAAATGTTTATTGATTATAAAGTGGAAGTAGGGGGCAATACAAATATTGTTGTGTATATTCTTTTTGGTGTCCTTTTTTTGGGTTTAGGTTCACTCCTTTTGCGTTATGTGCAAAAAAGAGGTAATTTCTCTCTATCAACACAAGGGATTTCAAAAAATATTGATACAGATGCCCCACAAGTAAGTGATACTCCCATCCAAGCAATCAAGAGTGATGTGAGTTTTGATGATATTGGTGGGATTAGTGATGTTAAAATAGAACTTGAAGAGATTATCGATTTTATGAAAAATGCGAAACGCTATAAAAGTTTTGGTGCTCGTATGCCACGAGGTGTTTTACTTGTGGGTCCTCCAGGAGTTGGGAAAACGATGATAGCAAAAGCTGTAGCAAACGCAGCAGGGGTGCCGTTTTTTTACCAAAGTGGTGCCTCATTTGTTCAAATTTATGTTGGAATGGGTGCAAAACGTGTGCATGAGCTTTTTGCAGCAGCAAAGAAAAATGCTCCAAGTATTATATTTATCGATGAGATTGATGCCGTGGGAAAAAAACGCGGGAGTGAACGCAATGATGAGAGAGAGGCAACATTGAACCAACTTCTTACTGAGATGGATGGTTTTGAAGGTTCTAGCAATGTCATTGTGGTTGCCGCAACCAATAAAATAGATGTTTTAGATAGTGCACTGCTTCGAGCGGGGAGATTTGATCGACGTATTTTTGTTGAGTTGCCTACAAAGAGTGAACGCGCTTCGATTTTGAAAAAATATTTAGAAAAAGTACCCCATGAAGTTGATGTGAAAGTTGTTGCAAATATGACGGTTGGATTTAAT
>JALWON010000120.1 GCA_027083475.1 Sulfurimonas sp. | reverse complement strand
GTATGACTCCTCTCTTGTTGGTGTTACATTGAGTATTCCCCTTTATAGTGGAGGAAGGACATCTGCACAAGTACAACTTGCTGTTATAAATAGACAGAAAACACAAGCAACATACATGAGTAAAAAAAGAGCTATTCAAGAGGAGTTTGAAAATCTTTTAATTGATATAAAGAGATATGCACAGACGATTCAAGCAAGAGAATCTGAGCTTAAAACAGCACAACAGACGCAAAAACTTTTAGCTGCAAGATACAAAGAGGGGCTTTCTACTTATATCGAAGTTTTAGATGCAAATGCAATTATACTTGATGCGAAGCTCTCTTTACTTCAAGCAATATATGAACAGAGTAGTGCGATACATAGAGTAGAATATTTACAAGGAAAAACAGTATGATAAAATATATAATTGGTCTCGTGGCACTTATTTTGGGTGTGACTCTTTTTTACAATAAGGTCTATCTCCCTAAAACAACTTTTAAAACAATAAAAGCAAAAGAGGGTGTACTCGAAGAGAGTGTTCGAGGCATAGGCAATGTTGGAGCAAAAAATATCTATAATATTACAGCACAAAGTGGTGGAAAAATCTTAGAGATTTTAAGTGATGAGGGGGAGTGGGTTAAAAAAGGCGACCTACTTATTGTAATGGATGGTGTTGATTTAGCTGAACAACTTGAAGTGGCTCAGGCAAATTTGACAAAGGCGAAGTATGATTTGGCAGGGTATGAGAGTGAGCTTACTAATCTCAAGGCACAAGAAGTATTGTTGCAAACAACTTATAAGCGTTATCGAAAACTAAAAGAGCAAAACTTTGTATCACAAGCCGAGTATGATAAAGCAAACACGGATTTACAAAGCATAAAAGCGAGTATAAGTGCTTCTGTATCACATAGTAATGGGGCAAAAGCAAATATCGTTGTGGCACAGAAAAGTATAAAAGTGGTGCAAGCGAAGATTGATAGACTTAAAGTATATGCTCCTGTCGATGGTTATGTCATTGCCAAAGAGGTTGAGGTCGCACAAGATGTCACTCATTCTGCAACCCTTTTACAAATCGTTGATGCAAAAACATTATGGGTAAAGACGAAGATTGATGAGAGGGTAAGTGCGCAGATAAAACTTGGACAGAGTGCGACGATAAGTTTGCGTTCACAACCAAACAAAGTCTATAAAGGGGTGGTTAAAAGAGTTGTGAGTGTGAGTGATGCCGTTACTTTAGAGAGAGAAATAGATGTAGCATTTACAACTCTGCCACAACCGTTTTTTATAAATGAACAAGCTGAAGTAAATATCGCAGTCAAAAGCTATACGGATGTAGTAACAATCCCCTCAAAAGTAGTAGTACAAGAGGGTGGTGTCCTTGGTGTTTGGGTTGTGAAGAGTAGTCATGTAGAGTTTCAAAAGATAGATATTATTGGGCAAAATGATGATGCTATCGCTGTATCAAATATTGCGAAAAATACGCAGATAGTGATACCTAACAAAAACAAAAAAACTCTTACAAATGGGATGAAAATCCACCTATGATTCACTTAGCAAAAGAGGACATTAGACATACCTTAGGCAAATTTATTGTTACTGCTATGGGGGTTGGTATGCTTCTTGGGATTGTGCTGATT
>JALWON010000119.1 GCA_027083475.1 Sulfurimonas sp. | reverse complement strand
TATATCTGTTTTAACTACTGCCTCTAGTTTTTCAGTTATTGTTTCATTTAATGCTATGTATTTCATACTTTTTATATAGCAATTTTCAATCCTACTTTTATGTCATTTATTTTTGTTAGGCACTTAGATATTGCTATGCCAAAAGAAGATATTGCATCCTGTCCTCCTTTGCAAGGGTGGGGTGTGGACTACTCTTACTCTAAAAGAGAAACAAAAACAGAAGCACTCAATTTTTCAGCATCAGGGAATGTAACACTTGAGGATGGAAAAAAGATTGATTTTAAACTTGCACTTGCTTTGAGGAGTGAAAAAACCAAAGAGGAGTCGGTAAGTTTTAAAGCAGGCGATGCCCTTGTTGATCCCCTTGTCATTAATTTTGGTGATACAAGTGTGAGTTTTAGCGATATTACCCATAAGCTTGATTTAGATTTAGATGGTAAACGCGATGAGTTCCACTTTGTGAACGCACAGAGTGGCTTTTTAGCCCTTGATAAAAATGGCGACAATACAATTAATGACGGGAGTGAGCTTTTTGGACCCAATTCAGGCAATGGGTTTACTGATTTAAAAGCTTATGATACAGATGGCAATCACTGGATAGATGAGAATGATGCTGTTTTTGATAAACTGCTTATTTGGACAAAAGATGCCTCAGGTAAAGACAAATTTTATAGCCTCAAAGATAAAGGTATAGGGGCTTTGTACCTTGAAAATGTCTCTACAAAATTTGATTTTGAAGATAAACAAAACAATTTGCAAGGTGTGATGGATGCAAGTTCTATTTTTCTTAAAGAGAATGGCAAGGTAGGTACATTACAAGAACTTGATTTAAAGATTTAGTCTTCATAGACAACACAAGTCCCTGCAAGTAAATCATGTAAACTGCGTTTATCTTTTCTAAACGCAACAAGTAAAAAGCCAAATCCGAGTAAAAAAGTAGAGGGGATGTAGCCTAAAGAACGGGTAATGGCTTGTGTGTTGCTTATGGCTTCAAAACTTTTTGCATCAACAATTTGGATGTGTACAAATCGTTTTCCCGGTGTTGCTCCTTGCCATCTTTTCCAAAAGAGCAGGGTGACAATCAAAAGAGAAAATTCAAACAGAAGTTCCCATTGCATAGAAGTGTGCGGTTGTTTCTCAAGGGCATGGGCATTGCCAGCCATTGCCATTTGTAAGTTTGCTTGGTATTGTGTAAAATCAAACCAGCTGCCATCACTCAAAAAGTAGATGAGAATGCCAACTGGAAGTGCGAGAAAAAGGGTGTCTAAAAAAGAAGCGACAAAGCGAATCCAAAATCCTGCATACTCTACTTCTTTCATAGATTTTTAGTTATACATGATAATTCGGAGCTTCTTGTGTGATGATAACATCATGCACATGACTCTCTTTAAGCCCAGCAGAGGTGATTTGAACAAATTCTGCCTTGTCCCAAAACATCTCGATGTTTTCACTTCCACAGTAGCCCATAGAAGAACGCAGTCCACCCATCATTTGATGCACAATTCCTGCGATAGAGCCACGAAATGGCACACGACCTTCAATTCCTTCAGGAACAAGTTTATCTGCTGCTGTTCCCTCTTGGAAGTATCTATCTGTTGAACCTTTTTGCATTGCACCTATACTTCCCATACCACGGTATGATTTGTATTGGCGTCCTTGAAACATGATGGTCTCACCCGGAGACTCTTCTGTTCCTGCAAGAAGTGAACCTGCCATAACACAACTTGCCCCTACTGCTAAAGCTTTTGCGATGTCGCCAGAGTATTTGATGCCACCATCAGCAATAACAGGTACACCATGTGGACGAGCTGCCTCAGCACACTCATCAATAGCAGACATTTGCGGGACACCCACACCTGCTACAATTCTTGTCGTACAGATACTTCCTGGCCCAATCCCTACTTTTACAGCATCAACTCCCGCTTCTATGAGCGATTCTACAGCCTCTTTTGTTGCTATATTTCCAGCAATGACATCTACTTCCATGGTCTCTTTGATTTTTTTCACAGTATCTATGATGCCCTTGGAGTGTCCATGAGCAGAGTCAAGGACTAAAACATCACATCCTGCATCTACAAGTGCTTTTGCACGGTCAATCTGACCTACACCAATGGCAGCACCTACTACAAGACGACCAAAGGCATCTTTGTTAGAGTGTGGGTACTCGATGCGTTTTTTGATGTCCTTGATTGTTACAAGACCTTTTAAAAAACCATCTTCATCAATAATAGGCAATTTTTCTATTTTGTTTTTATGCATGATGTCACCTGCATCATCAAGGCTAATCCCTTTTTTTGCAGTAATGAGCGGCATAGGTGTCATTGCATCTTGTATAAGTTTTCGCATATCTTTTTCAAAACGCATATCACGGTTTGTTAAAATACCTAAGAGTTTGTTGTGTTCATTGACAACAGGAACACCTGAAATTTTATACTCTCTCATGAGTTTTTCAGCATCTGCTAAAGTTGCATCAGGGTGCACAAAAATAGGGTCGATGATGATACCACTTTCACTTTTTTTCACTTTTGTAACTTGTTTGCATTGCGTTTTGATGTCCATATTTTTATGGATAATTCCAATCCCGCCAAGTCTCGCCATAGCAATAGCAGCACGGTACTCTGTAACGGTATCCATCGCTGCTGACATCATAGGGATTTTGAGTTTGATATTTTTGGTGAGCTTTGTTTCAAGTGATACTTCTTTTGGAAGAACTTCGGAATATTGGGGTACTAAAAGTACATCTTCAAATGTGAGGGCTTGTTTACGTATTCTCATGGGCATCCTTTAAAATTTCTTTATTATACACTTTTAGGAGTTAAAAAATGGTTAAAAGAGAGAGTATAAGAAAGAAATTAATAATTCTTCGCTACAATTGAATTATAAAAATTTATATGACTGAGAAAATATCGCATGACACAAGCAAAAATACTCATAGTAGATGATTTAAAAACGAACATTCTTGCATTAAGCATGATACTCAAACAGGTTGATGCAGAGCTTGTTACTGCGCGCTCAGGAAATGAAGCTCTACAAAAAGTGTTGGAGCATGATATATCTATTATCTTACTTGATGTCAATATGCCTGAGATGGATGGTTTTGAAGTGGCGGCATTTTTAAAAGAGGATGAAGCGACAAAACATATTCCAATCATTTTTGTCACCGCTATGGATCGTCATGATGGCAACAGTCGAAAAGGGTATCTCTCTGGTGCAGTTGATTTTATTTACAAGCCTATAGACTCTTTTGTTCTGCTTTCAAAAGTAAATGTGTTTTTAGACCTTTGGAGATTGCGTGCAGGTTTAGATAGTGAAATTCAACAGCGAAAAGAGAATGAAGAGAAGATCCGCTACCTCTCAGATAATGATTTACTTACAGGCTTGTGTAATCGTCGAGGCTTTCATGTGCGACTCAAAAGTGAAATTGCACGATCAAAACGCTCTAAGGAGATGTTTGCATTACTCTTTTTGGATTTAGATGGTTTTAAGAAGATCAATGACTCTTTAGGGCATGAAGCAGGAGACTATTTGCTCAAAGAGTTGTCAAAGCTTTTTAAAAATTCACTCCGAAATTCGGATTTTATAGGGCGTTATGGTGGGGATGAATTTGTTGTCTTACTCACCGGCATAAAGCATGAAAGTGCAATAACTCAGAAAATAGAGGAATTGATACAAATTGCTTCACAGGAGTTTATCTACGATACACATATTATGAAAGTGAGTGTGAGTATAGGGGTGGCACTTTATCCTGAACATGCACAGAGTGATACCAAACTTTTAAGTTATGCTGATACTGCGATGTATTTGGCAAAAGAGGAGGGGAAAAACTGTTTCCGTTTTTATACACAAGAGCTCAATGAAAAACTTAAACGCGAACTTTTGCTTGATGAACACCTCAAATATGCTTTAGAGAGAGATGAATTTGAACTCTATTTTCAACCTGTGATAGA
Organism: Sulfurimonas sp.; assembly: GCA_027083475.1. Lineage (GTDB taxonomy): Bacteria > Campylobacterota > Campylobacteria > Campylobacterales > Sulfurimonadaceae > Sulfurimonas. The sequence continues at coordinate 2,797 of JALWON010000119.1, read as the reverse complement.
TTTGCAAAAAAAAGAGGTTGTGGGTGCTGAATCATTACTTCGATGGAAAAAAAATAAAACACTCGGCTTTGTTTCTCCCGAAGAGTTTATTCCCATTACTGAATCTAATGGTTTGATTTATGATATAGGCTTATGGGTTTTAGAAGAGACACTGAAGTTGCTTGATGAACATCCACAGCTCTACATGGCTATCAATGCATCGAGCCTGCAATTTATGAATGATTCTTTATATAGTAAGCTCAAAGAGCATGTTGAGAGTGGCAGACTTGATCCTTCTCATTTGGAGGTAGAGATTACGGAGCGACTTCTTTTAGATAATATCGGCTCACCAAAAAACTATCTTCTAGACATTAGTGCGCTTGGTTTTTCACTCTCTATTGATGATTTTGGGACAGGCTACTCCTCTTTGAGTTATCTCAAAAGCTGTCCTGTCAATACTGTGAAGATAGACAAGTCTTTTGTCTCCAACATCCCCGATACCTCCAATGAAGCACTCTGTAAGGCGATTATCTCTATGGCAGATGCTTTGCATTTAAAAGTGATTGCAGAGGGTATAGAAACGGAGTTTCAAAAAGATTTTTTAACCACCCTTGGGTGTGATTATTCCCAAGGGTACTACTTCGCAAAACCCTTAGAAAAAGAGGCATTTTTAGCCTTTGTTGCAAAGGGGATTCAGTAATGCGATTTTCAATTCTGTGGCGTTTAGCCTTAAGTTTTACTGTTTTGATTGCTTTTAGTCTTTTCTTTGGCTATAAGGGCATAGTTGTCATGAACTCTTTGCAAAATGAGACAAAAACGATTTATGAAAAACCTTTTGTTTTTGCAAAGGTGAGTCGGGATGTCCATATTCAAATTAAGAGTCTTACATTATTGCTTCGTAATGCACTCTACATAGACGATACAGAAGAAGCCATTGTTACAGAAAATAGTGTTTTGAAAATACTTGAAAATATGAAAGTAAATCATCGTACTTTAGAAGCTTCCCTTATTGGAGAAAAAGTCTCTTTTATGGCTTATCTTTCAACTTTTGATGATTTTGAAGAGAGTGCCCGAACTATTTTAGCACTTTTAAATCGTCATGAGCAAGCAGAGGCAAAAACACTCTATGTAAAAAAATATATAAAGTATGAAAAACGGCTCCTGCTTAATATTATTGCACTTCAAGAGCATGCCGATGCGAATGCAAAACGATTAGAGCAGATGGGTGAGAAACACTTAAGGGCAAGTATTGAAGAATTTCAGATTCTCTTAGGAATTGTCTTTGTCTTAGGTTTTATTTTTTCTCTGTTTGCATATATGCATTATATTCGTCCTATTCGAAAATTTCGTGATTTAATTGAAAAATTTGCTCGAGGCGATACATCTGAAACTGTATATGGAATAGACAAAAAAGATGAGATGGGAGATATTGCACGTTCGATTGAGAACTTAAAAAAACATCTTGAAGTCATTACCGAGCATACTGATAAAATTGCTCATGGTGATTACAGTGCTCTTTTAGTAGAACATTCAAAAGAAGATAAACTTGTGCACTCTATTCAAGTCATGACACAAAATTTAAAAGAGAATTTTGAAGCAAATCAAAAACATATTTGGATTGAACAAGGGCGTAACCGTGTCTCTGATGTCTTAAGAGCGAATCAAAGTAAAGAAGCCTTAGGCGATAAACTTTTACATGTTTTAAGTGAGTTTACCTCTGCACAAATAGGAACGATTTATCTTTATAATGGTGCAATGCTTGTGCAAACAAATAGGTATGCATATACAGATGGTGACAAAAAAGAGAGAGAACGCTATGCAATGGGTGAAGGGCTTATAGGCCAGGCAGCTTTAAAAGATGGTATGACACGCATTACAAATATTCCACAAAATTATATACAGGTACAATCAGCTTTAGGAAACGCAAGACCTGATACATTGATATTTCTTCCTTTTTATTTTAAAGGGAGTATTAAAGGTGTCATAGAACTTGGGTATTTTGGGGCAGTAGAAGACAAAGTTGCCCAGTTGCTTGAGGGGCTATGTGAAAATATAGGCATAGCCTACGATAACATTGATGCAAAAATGGAGATTAAACGAGCACTTGAACAAGAACAAGCAATTTCAGAAGAGTTACAGGTGCAAGAGGAGGAGTTACGTGTCAGTAATGAAAGGCTTGTAGAACAGAGTGCAATCTTAAAAAAACAAAAAGAGCATTTAGAAAAAACAAGTACACAGTTAGCACAAAAAGCAGTTGATTTAGAACAAGCAAGTAAATATAAGTCAGAATTCTTAGCAAATATGAGCCATGAACTTAGAACACCACTGAACTCTTTACTGATACTCTCACATACATTAGCGGCAAATGAGTCAAAGGGTATGAGTGAAGATGAGGTAGAATCAGCAAGAGCCATTCATGAAAGCGGTGAACATCTTCTCTCTTTGATTAATGATATTTTAGATATATCAAAAGTGGAAGCTGGGAAGATGCTAGTGAATCAAGATAATGTTGAGACGCAAGAACTTCTCACAAGTATGGACAAACGTTTTGCTCATGTAGCAGAGCAAAAAAACATCTTTTACAAAAGTGAGATGAGTGCTGATTTTCCAGAACTCTTTTTGAGTGACAGAGTAAAACTGGGTCAAATTGTGAGTAATTTTATCTCCAATGCTATTAAGTTTACAGACAAGGGCGGCGTGCATTTCAAACTGAAAAAAGTTGCTGAGAATCTTTACTTTGAAGTACATGATAGTGGGATTGGTGTTCCCAAAGAAAAACAAGCATTGATTTTTGAATCGTTTCAACAAGCAGATGGCT
>JALWON010000118.1 GCA_027083475.1 Sulfurimonas sp. | reverse complement strand
ATCGTTACAGGAAGAGTTTTTAATTGCTCTTTGTCTATGCTGGCAGTTCTCAAAAGAGATTTTATGTTTTTACGGATCTCTTTTTTAATATCGTCAAACTCCCTCCAGTCCTCTTTTGTAAGATAGACACCAATCTTATCAAAGAGTGCCAAAGTAAAATCTTTGGGATTTACAACAAACTTTTCTAAGCTTTTATACACAGGAAATTGCTCAGGTGAAGAGAGACCTAGACGCTTCCACTCCTCTTTCGAGTTCTTTATATCGTCCATGATTTTATCAAACTCTAAAAGCAGTTGTGCTTGATCTATTCGTTCCTCTTCTCTATCTTTTATCAATCGCTCAAGTCTTTTAGCAATATCTTCATAAAACTCAGGGTTCTCTTTTTTATTGGCTTGAATCGTTTTTTTGATACGGTTTTGAATCACAAGCTCTTTTGTCTTACCACCTTTACCTGCTAGCTCCTCTTCAAACCTTTTTGAATCGGTTATATCAATAGCTTCCCCAAGCAAATACTCTACACCAGAGGCTCTTAAATGCTCGTCTATGATCATTTGTATCTTACGGCTCTCTTCTTTAGTTATAAAAAGCTTCTCAGGTGCATGAGTATTCACAGCTTCAAGTTTAATGTCGTTAAAAAGTTTCAAATCATACTCATAAGCAACTGCAAAGGGATCAGGGAGCACAATATCCATAGACTTGTTAAAGAGCTTTACAAGGTCAATAAATTTATCTCGTAAATCTTCAGGTTCAAGATAGAGAACACAAGCATCCACATATTTATCTCTCTCTTTCATACGATCTATTTTTATATCTCTAAAAAAAGCAAGCATTTTGGCATGTCTGTTTTCTAAAATGGTTTTTTCCTGCTCAATATTCGTCATAACGTCATTGACTTCCAAATCACCGCTAAATATTTTGATAGCTTCAGCTAAATGCTCAGTAATACCAGCATAATCAACGACCAGACCATACTCTTTACCTGTTGCAGTTCTATTTACCCGTGAAATAGCCTGTAAGAGATTATGCTCTTTTAAAAGTTTGTCAATATACATACATTGCACTATTGGAGCGTCATAGCCAGTGAGTAACATATCACTGACAATGAGAATAGCTGTAGTATCATACTGTTGCTTACCACCGAGTGATTTGTCTGATTCGTCACCAAATGGAAGTTTAAAGTTCTCAATAGTCTCTTTTATCTTTTCCTCTGGAGTTGCTAAATCTCTAAACTCTTGTGGATCTTTTTTATGGTTAAAGCTCATAATCACTTTTGATTTAAAGCTATTGAGACCTTGCGCTTGGAGTTGCATAAAAGCTTTTTGGTATGCAATGGCTTGCGCACGATTATGACATACAAGCATTGCCTTAAAACCATTAGGATATATTTTCTCTGTGTAATGCGTAAGAATATTTTTTGCTATCTCTGCAACTCTTCTGCGTGCCAGTAAAAATGTATCTAAGGAAGCAGCTTTACTTTTTAATTTCGCTTGCTTCTCTTCGCTTTCATGGCCAAAAGAGGCTTGAAAAACTTCATTCATAAGATCTTTTTCAATAAAATACTCAGGCATACCAGTTTGATAACGGATTGCTAAAGTATTACCGTCCTCTACAGATTGTTTAATAG
>JALWON010000117.1 GCA_027083475.1 Sulfurimonas sp. | reverse complement strand
GCATTGGAGCGTATGAGCAAAATTTTGGTTGAAATCATCGAAAAAATCAAAGACAAAGGGACAAGCATATCAATTGAGTAAAATGTTTTATAGACCAAATAAATCAGCAATAAGTTTGCAGAAGATGAAATCTGTTCAGAATACTGCATATAATCAAACCCCACCATAAATAGCAATAGTGCTGAGAGAATGATAAAGAAATATTTTAAATAGTGTAAAGAGATATACTTAAATAACAACATACGCTTATTCTAGCTGAAATTTTTTAATAGTGTGCATGGAGCTTGTATCATCGAAGGAATTTGTGAGGTAAAATTCTATTGCTACACAGGCTTTTTCTATCCATTGGTGTAAATATTTTTCTTCATCCTCTGTAAACTTTCCTAAAACATAAGAAGTAATTTCTCCTCGATGTTCTGGTTTGCCTATACCCATACGTACACGTGCATACTCTTTAGAAATTTTCTCATCAGTAGAGCGTAGTCCATTGTGTCCACCATGTCCACCACCATACTTAAAACGCAGTGTTCCAAAAGGTAAATCTAAATCATCATGTATGACAACAACTTCTTCTATCTTATAAAATTTTTTTACCTTTGCAATAGAGTTGCCTGATAAGTTCATAAAAGTGAGTGGTTTTAATAAAAAATGATTTTGAAATTTAAAAAGTTCACCTTCAAATGAACTCGAAGAAAGTTTTTGTGCATTTTGTCGTGCAACAAGTGCATCAATCACCATAAACCCAATGTTATGGCGAGTGAGGGCATACTCCGAACCAGGGTTTCCTAGTCCGACAATAAGCATCTTACAAACTACTTATTTAGCTTTGATGATACTGATAAGTGCTACACGCGGTGCATCTGCAACAGTAACATTTGGAATCTCTTCTAAATCACGAACGAGTTTAGAATCACCAACATCCATAGAAGTTACATCAACTTCAATGCTGTTTGGAAGATTTTCTGGTGTACATTTTACAGTTAAACGCGGTTTCGCCATATGCACAAGACCTTTGTTTTTAAGACCAATCGCTTCACCAACAGGAATCACAGGAACATTGAATTTTGTTTCAACACCTGGTTGTGCGACCATTAAATCTACATGCAAAAGATTAGCAGTAACAGGATGTGATTCATAAGATTGAACAACAACATTCATCTCTTTACCACCAACACTTATTGGAAATGCTATAGTCTCTTTATTGCGAACTGTACGGACATACTCATTCATTTTAAATGCAGCATTGATATTTTCAAGCCCTTTTCCATAAATGTTCGCAATTAGATAACCATCACGGCGAAGTGCTTTTGTGCCCTTTTTGCCAATACTCTCTCTAACGATACCTTCTAACATAATTAATCCTTCTGTTTTTAAAAAATAGGTGAAATTCTATCTAAACTAGCATTAAAACTTACTTTAATTCAAAAACATCTTCTTCTTGTATCGCTTGAGTGTTTCCACTTGTAGATGAGGAGGCGGCTTTTCCACTTGAGAGTCCGCTGATTTTTAACTCTAAATCAGATGGACTTGTCGCATTGCTAAATGCCTCCTCTTTTGTAATGATCCCCTCATTATATAAATCTAAAATCGACTGATCAAAACTTTGTGATTTATAATGCTCTTTT
>JALWON010000116.1 GCA_027083475.1 Sulfurimonas sp. | reverse complement strand
TTTTGTGATATACAGTAGCTTATTATAAAAATTAATGTAGAATGGTTAGATATTATAAAGTGCATAAAGGAGGGTAGGAATGTCTACTCTATATAAAATTATCGTATCACTTTTTGTGGTATTTTTCATTGGGTGTTCAAATGCCTCTTTGGTAAAAAGTGAACAAAAACTTGAACAAAATGGTGCTGTTTCTCTTTTTCAGCTCAAGAACTATACAGATACTCCAAGAGCAGGGATGCGCTCGGCAAATATTATTGAAGGTATTTTACTTGCGAAAGGTTTTGTCGTGAAAAGTCATATCTCGCAAAACGCAGTGAGCTTTTCTGAGGCACAAAAAATTGCCAAAAGAGATGGGTCTGCATCTTTTATTATTGGTGGCGTGAGTGAGTGGCGTTATAAAACAGGAATTGATGGGGAACCTGCTGTGAGTTTGCAACTTGCAATGTATAATACACAAAGTGGTGCTATAGAGTGGAGTGCTACGGCCGCAAATAGTGACTGGGGGACTGATTCCATAGGAACAACAGCACAAAAGTTGATACAAATGATGATGGAGTAGGTAGATAGATGCGGATTGCAGAGCAGTTGAGTACAGACAAATGGAGTAGCATTGTGCATACTTTGCAAAAGTATGCTTATGTTGAAACCTTTGTTTTAGTGGCTCTTTTTTTGGGTTTTGGCTATCTTGTGAATGCTCAAGATGTTTGTATGTTTGGTTCAAGTATTCCTTTTATGCTTATCTTACTCTCTGTAATTACACTTTTTCACGGTTTTGAGAATGGTCTTTTTGCTTTAGGCCTTTTAGCTCTTGCTATTTGGCTTTTTTACCCAGTCTTTAATTATACAGAATTTTTAGTTGCTTTAATGATGACAATGATTTACAGTGAGTTTCACTACTTTTGGACAAAAAAGATTAAGCAAGCAGAGATTGATGCAAACTATAGAGGTGTCAAACTCAGTGAACTCTCAAAATCATTTTATGCTTTAAAAATATCGCATGATCAATTAGAAAAAAATTATATTGTAAAACCGATGAGTATTCGCAACTCTATTGACGAAATTATGCGAAAAAAGCAAGAGGTTGATGCAAACACAGCAATACATCTTGATGCAAGGTCAGAGGAGTATTATAAAAACTTTATGATTTTACTTGAAAAATCTTTTAGTGTAAACAAGAGTCTTGTGATTTATAAAAAGTCCCAAGAGGAAGGCATATTGTCGCAAGAAAATGCTTTGCAAGTTTGTAGCAGTACCTGTGAGCCCAAGCCAATGGAAGAGATTTTTGATAACTATTTGGTAGATCAAGCTATTTCCAGAAAACAGCCGATTTTTATTAGTGATGCCCAAGGGGATCCGAGTTTAGCTAAAAGAAGTGAAACAAAGTTCGTAGCCGCTATCCCTGCAGTTCGTGATGGAAGAGTCATGGCTGTCTTAGCGATAGAGATGATGCCTTTTATGTCTTTTAACAGAGAGAATTTAACCTCTATCACCATTTTGCTTGAGTACCTCTCTATTGCAATAGCCAAAGAGGATAGTCTCTACCATAGTGATAGCCTCTCAATGATTGAAGATGATGATTTTAGAAACGAGTATATTCGATTAGAGCACTTGTATAAAACATATGG
>JALWON010000115.1 GCA_027083475.1 Sulfurimonas sp. | reverse complement strand
TTGGTGCTCTTATAGTTGGCTTAAAACCTTGGAAAAAGTTCAAAAGAGAAAAAGCTTTGGATATAAAAGATGAGAAAAAATTGCTTATAAAACTTCTTCCTTTCAAGGAGGATGAAGATGTGAAAATGATTACAGATATTTTAGAGCATAATATTTACTCTCAAGAGAAAAAAGTTATCGATAAAAAACTCTTAAAAGAGGTGTTGCAACGCTACGAGATTCATTAGTTTTTATTGGTAATTCACAATAATTATAGTACAATAGTTGCAAAAATAAGTAAAAGGTATGCTGATGGATATTGTTACTGTACTTGCTGTTGATGATGAACCCTTTAATCTCGATTTAATAAGTCTTGCATTTTTAGATAATGTAGATGTGAAGATAGTTGAAGCTGTCAATGGGCAAGATGCTCTTGATAAAATTCCTTCGGTACAACCAGATGTCATACTTTTGGATTTGAGAATGCCTGTGATGGATGGTTTGCAGACACTTGAAGTGCTTAAAAATGATAAAGAACTTACAAAAATTCCTGTCATAATCGTCACAGCAAATGCAGAAGAGAAACATAGAGCACTCAAGCAGGGTGCTAATGATTTTTTATCTAAACCGATTGACACAGAGGAGTTAAAACTCCGTACCTATAATCAAGCACGTTTATACAAAGGACAAAAAGAGTTAGAGTACCTCAATAAAAATCTCAATAATCTTGTAGAAGAAAAAACTAAAAGTCTTGCTGATGCCCTTGCATTTGCACGAGAGACTGAGTATGAAATCTCTTTGCGTTTAGGTAAGGCAAGTGAGTATAGAGATTTAGAGACAGGCATGCATATAAAACGCATGAGCCGTTACTCTGCACTGCTTGGTAAATTGTGGGGAATGGATAAAGAAGAGGAAGAACTTCTACTCTATGCTTCTCCGCTGCATGACATTGGAAAGATTGGGATTCCTGATGCCATTTTACTCAAACCCGGAAGACTTGATGCAGCTGAATTTCAGGTGATGCAGCAGCATGCTGCCATTGGTGGATTGATGCTTGCAGATGGCGATAAATACCCTATTATCAAAGCAGGAAAAATTATCGCTTCACAACACCATGAAAAAGTTGATGGTTCGGGGTATCCAAAGGGATTAAAAGGGGATGAAATTCATATTTATGCAAAAATTGTTGCTATTGCAGATGTGTTTGATGCACTCTCTTCAAAACGTGTTTATAAAGATGCCTTTCCTTTAGAAAAGACTTTAGCAATCTTAGAAGAGGGAAGAAATAGACATTTTGACAGTGAACTTTTAGATTTGTTTTTTTCAAATATTGATGCATTTTTACAAATCAAAGAGGAATACCCAGATAGTGAGGAAATTCCACATATCTTGAACTTGATTGAGGGGTGTCAATGAAAATTCTTATCGCAGAAGATGAACCCTTTAATATTACTGTTTTAGAAGAGATGATACATATTTTTTATCCAGATGCAGAGATTAAAGCTGCTGAGAATGGACAAATAGCTTATGAAATACTGCAAAATGAAAGTTTTGATTTAATACTCAGTGATATTAGTATGCCTGTAATGGATGGCTATGCATTGATTGATAAGATTAAAAATGAGTTACAACTTACGACTCCTAGTGTTGCGGTGACGGCATTTGCTGTGCAAGGCGATAAAGAAAAAATTCTTCTTGCGGGGTTCGATGATTATATGTCTAAACCTATTGATATGTCACTTTTAGAAAAAATGTTAGATAAATATAAAGATGCATAGTAATGGTAAATATAGAAAATATAGTTGAAAACTTTGAAATTAGAGAAGATACACTTGAAGCTCGAAGTGTTGTTGCTACTTATATTGAATCTTTAAGTATTTTAATTGTAGATAGATATTATGATTATGTTTTAGCAAATAGACATTTTCAACAAGAAATAGAGCGAGCACAAGTTCCTTTGTTGAAAAAAATACATTTACAAATGTTTGTTGCACTCTTTTGTGATGATTTTGATAAAAATCTATTTGAAAAAATTATTGTCTCTTTTCGAGAGTTTCCTTTTAAATTGAACACATATACGATTGCATCTCTTTTTAATATTATGAAAGAGACCATTATAGATATATCTTCTGTCAATACACAGCTTGCAAAAGACTTAAAAATTGTACTTAAATTTCTTCATATTGCCGAACTTGTTGTGCAAGAGGATTATAGAAACAATCATCTTCAAACGGCACAACAAACAAATATAACTTTTGTTTTAGAAACACTTTTTGAAATTCTTTCGATACATAAAAGTAAAAATGATTTGCTTTTTCACAGATGGGAGAATTCTCAGCTTGATAATAGTACTGACCTGCCTGTACGTGATGTTGTAAAATGTCCGTTTCATGAAAGTATTCAAAAACTCAGAAAAGAGACTGCAGGACTGAAGATTTTTAGTCTTGATGTTGAAAATATAGATACTTTGCATCAACGTTATCATGAAGAGATTGCAAATTTGTATGCACTACACGAATTTAATGCTTCATACTCTCATCAACAGATGCAAATAGATAAGATTAAAAAAACATCTGAACAACTTTTTGAGTATATTGGAAAACCGTATGAACAAACTTCTTCTTTAACATTTTTAAGTGTAAATTCTGGGATTCGTTTTACACAAAAATACAATACAATCATTAATGAAACAAAGTTTATTCCTTTTAACAATAACAACAAACTTTTAACTTTTTTAGATAATCTTCTCAAAGAATCACTGCAAAAATCTCTTGCTTGGATTATTCTTGATTATAATATCTCTTTTGAAAAACCAACACAAGCATATGATATAGTAGAATTTATCAATTTAAATACGACACAGCTTTACATTTCATTTACTCTCAAAGATATACCATATAAAAGTTTTATCTTTGATGTGATAACAGTCTTTTTAGAGATTTTAAAAACGACACTTTTAAACAGAGAAAAAGAGTATTCACTTGTAGCATTAGCAGAAAAAGCGGAGACAGCGAATCGTTCTAAAGATATGTTTTTGGCAAATATGAGTCATGAACTTCGTACTCCACTCAATGCCATAATAGGTTTTTCACAAATTCTTCAAGTACGACCAGAAATCCCAGAAAATATGCGTTCTTATATAGAAAAAATTTCTCTTGCAGGAAATAACCTCTTAAACCTCGTGAATACTATTTTAGATTTTGCAAAACTTGAAGCCGGTAAAATAGAGTTCCATCCTAAAATGGAGCCTCTTTTAGAGATTACAAATGAAGTGTCTATGTTGATGTCTCAGCTCTCTGATGCTAAAAATATTACTCTTACATTCCCGCATCACATCTCTTTAGCACTTTATATTGATGCACAACTTATGAAGCAGGTTTTGATAAATATTATCTCCAATGCTATCAAATTTACTCCTGATGGTGGACGTGTGAGTGTTGATGTCCTTTTTGATGAAGAAAATAAAGAGTACCGTCTTTCTATTTGTGATACAGGAATTGGTATTAGTAAAAATGAAATTGTTAAATTGTTTACACCATTTACACAAGTAGAAAATGATTATCAAAAAAATTCTAAAGGTACGGGACTAGGGCTAGTCATTACAAAACGTATTGTAGAAGATTTACATGGTGGGCGTATTTGGGTTGAAAGTGAAGTCAATCAGGGAAGCTGTTTTTATATTGCACTTCCTGTAAATGATATTCTTTCTAAATTTGAAATATTTAATGCTAGTGATGAAAATGCAAAAAGAATTTTAATTGTTGAAGATAGTCCAGAATATATAGAAATATTAACAAGTAAATTGAAAAATAAGTTTAATATTTCAGTAACAAATTCTATTTCTAAAGCCAAAACATTACTCAAAGAGAATAGCTACTATAAAATTATTTTAGATTTCTTTTTAATTGATGGTATCAGTTCAGAACTTCTCTCTTTTATGGAGGTAAATAATATACAAACTCCTGTGTATATTGTTTCTGCAGAAGATGATTATAAACTTGTCAAGCACATAAAGGAGTCTGAAAATATAGAGGGAATATACAATAAAAAAGATGTCGATTTAATCTGCGAAAAACTCTTTTAAAGCTTATTCATCAAGAATATCGTGTAGTTTTGTTCCATCAGCCATTGTCTTGTGTACTGCTTCCCATGCATCATTTTCTATAGCACTTTTGAGCATGGTAAGCTCATGTTCAAAAAGTGTGATGGCCTCTAAAATATGCTGTTTATTTTGACGAAAAACATCTTCCCACATAAAAGGAGAACTTTTTGCCAAGCGACTCATAGATCGAAATCCACCGGCAGCTAAAGCTAAAATATCGTTTTTGTTCTCTTGTTTCATTACTGTATTTGCAAGAGAGTAAGAAATGGCATGGGGCATATGGGAAATAAACGCAGCATGGCGGTCATGCTCTTTTGCTCGCATAAAGTATTTTTTCATGCGTAAAGATTTGAAAATTTTTCGAGCAATTTTGCGTTGGTGTTCACCACTCTCTTCTAAATCACACAGGACAACTACTTTTTCATCATACAAACCCTCTATCGCTGCCGATGGTCCGAAATTTTCTGTTCCTGTCATTGGATGTGCAGCAATAAAGTTTTGACGGATAGCAGGAGGAATAGAAGCGACAATTTTTGCCTTTGTACTTCCTAAATCTATAATCGTTGTTTTCTCATCAACATCTACTAATGCTTGCATAACAGCAATGATGCCATTAACAGGAATAGCGAGAAAAATGACATCTGCTTTTTTAATTTCCTCAAAGGAGACAACAGCATCTACTAAATGTAACGCCATTGCCTGCGTTTGATGGTCGCTGTTTTTATCATACCCTATCACAGATTTCACATATTTTTGCTGTTTTAAGGAGAGGGCTAGGGAGCCACCCATGAGTCCTAAACCAATAATTGCTACATTCATATATACTACTTTTTTTTGATTTGAAAATTATATTATAATTTTTGTAAAGTTCGTTTAAAATAACGAATAGGTTCTGTCGAGACTGTCTGATCATTGACACTTACAGCGACATCTATGAGAATCGAGCCATTTTGTTCTGGGGTTGTGACTGTAGTGTACATAGCGGCACATGGTGTCCCTGCGGTGTAAATATACTGTATAGAGATATTAATATCATAAATACTATCTTGCACAAAATTTAAGTCATTACTATGTGAGCAGGCACCATCTTCTGCAATTTTAAGCAGCGCATACTCCGTAGCACTTTTTGCAAGGAGATTTGCTTGTTCATACAAATAGAGGTCGGTTGTTCTTTTTGTCGTTTGTGAAGTCATAGCAAGTGCAAGTGCCATCAGTGTAGAGATGATGACAATGGCAATAATCGCCATAATCATAGCAATGCCACTACGAGAAGTTTTTAAAAGATTGTTTTTTCTTTGCATAAAGAGTACTCCTCGACTAAGTCACTTTTGGTACAGACTTGGATTTTCATAATAGAACCGACAGACATAAACTGAAATGTACTGACATTTTCCATAAGGATGGTACTATTTCCATTTGTGAAATTTTCGCCTTTCCATGGTTGGTAATTCCAATAGAATCTGAGTGTTCCTTTGGAATTACTTCCTGTTTCATACACAATAGCATAAGCACTCCAAGCAAGTTTATAATACTCATAAACATCTACACCACTAAAGTCAGTTCCTGTAGAAGAGACAAATTGATTTATTGTACCATTGGAAGTGATAGGGTGCATTGCCCCTTGTTGTGCATTTATACGTGTGATATTGCCATCCCAGCCATAGTCTGTAATACTATTGCTATTAGCACCGACAAAATATAAAGCAGCATCAGCAATAGATGCATCATGATTGGAAAGAATATCAATGAGTGCAGAAACCGCACTTGTGTTTGTCTCTGGAGAAACTAAGACAGAACTGTTGGCATCAGGACTATCAACATCGATAATACCACTCCAAAGCGGTTTTGTGGTGCCTCGAAAGCCTTCATTATCGACACCTACCCACTCAAGCACCTTATAGGTGTCTCCTGAAGTAGAAGCGATGGGCACTGGCGGTGCTCCTTGTGCAGTTCTGGCTATAACAGAGCTTCTTATACGATTTTCAAGACGTTTTGCAATAATCTCTACAGCTTGTTCACTTGTAGAGTGGAGTTCATGGTTGATTTTTGAGAAGATAAAGCTTTTGTATGCTTGTGCCAAAAACTCTATACCAAATTTTCCGATGATTCCCATAATTACAATGACAAAAATGAGTTCAATCATAGTAAATGCCTTGCGTTTGAACATCTTAGTAGCCTTTTTTGTAGTAGTCAATTTCACCAATGTTAGCAGTATAAGTGTTAAGAGATGTAATTGTGGAAGTTCCATCTTTGATGGTAACTGTGATTTTTTTTATGTTGGCATTACTGCTACCGGCAAAGAGAGCAGGGCGGGTGATTGTGATGCTTGCATTATAGTCTGTTTTATATCCTGAGGCTTTATTGGATGTTGTATTGACAAAAACAGATTGATTTATGGTGAGATTGTTATCTGTAGTGATGGCACTTGATGCTAAACAAGTTCTATGAAGGGGCTGAGCAATGTGCCCCGGTCTGGTTCTGTAAGTGACTAAAGATGCATTGTTTTCACAATCTCCTTGGATGTCGATAACTTTTGCCAAAGAGTAAACTTGCTCTAAAGAGTGGGTGTCCCAATGTGCTGTTGTTTGCTCTTGGAGCATACTAGCCGCTGAAAAAACAGCCTCTTGAACGATGTTTTTTTCCATACCCTTAGAGAGAACACTGTTCATCATCGGTAA